>CAMDSS010000125.1 GCA_945907085.1 Cyanobium sp. NIES-981
TCGCCGAAATCCCTCTGCAGGGCGAGGATGGATTGCACCAAATCGAGCACGTGCCCATAGGCCACATAGCCGAGGGGATCGGCGGTGCGGGCAAAGGTTTCTTCCTTGTTGTGGGTGCGGCCCATGCCTCCCCCCACGTACACATTGCAGCCCATGGGCCTGCCTTGGGGATCGCAGAACAACACCAGCCCGATGTCTTGGGTCAGCAGGTCCACGGCGTTATCGCCGGGCACAGTGACGGCCACCTTGAACTTGCGGGGCAGGTAGGTGTTGCCATAGAGGGGCTCCTCGCGATCACCACTGAAGACACCGCCCTCCTGTTGGCGCTCCTTCACCTTCTGGACCGATGCACTCGGTTTGATTCGGTAGCTGAGTTCGCCATCAACCCAGAGATCCAGGTAGGAGCCTTCGGCGGCCTGGGGGGTCAAGAGATCGGCAATCTGGTCAGCCAAGTCGCGGGCCGCCGGATAGCCACGGTCCTCGAATGGGGCTGCCGGGGCCATCACGTTGCGGTTGATGTCGCCACAGGCAGCAAGGGTTGATCCCAGGTTGCGCACGATGGTGCCGATCACCTCCTTGAGGTCGGCCTTGGCGATGCCATGGATCTGGAAGGCCTGGCGCGTGGTGGCGCGCATGGTGCCATTGCCCAGCCGGTTCGCGAGCTCATCAATCGCCAGATACAGGGGCGCTGGGATGCGGCCACCGGGGCTGCGCAGCCGCAACATCATTTGCCAATCCTTTTCCGCACCCTTGCGGCGGTTATCGCGGTTGTCCTGCTGGTAGCTGCCGTGGAATTTGAGAATTTGAACGGCCCCTTCCGTGAAATTGGGGTTGCCGTTTGCCAACTCACTCAGCAGTGGTTCCTTGAGATGGCCACTACTTGCTTTGAGTTGTTCAAACTTCGTGGGAGCACTCGCAGCTCCCTGGTCAGCCTGGAGTTGACCAATGGTTGTAGAGGTGTGCCCCGTGCCCACAGGTCCCCAAAGCGAACGATTGGCATCGACCGTAGCGAAGAGGGCAGGTCAATACAGTGAGTTGCAGATGTGGCTGTTCCCTTGTCGACCTTTCTTTTGGAGATCGGAACCGAGGAACTCCCTGCTGATTTCGCCCGTCTAGCCCTGCCCCAACTTGATTCCCTCGTGCGTAGGGATCTGGCAGCCGCCCGGTTGTCGTTTGCAGCGATTGATTGCACCAGTACGCCCCGGCGCCTGGCGATCACCGTGACCGAGCTACCCCTGGCCCAAAGCGATCTCAGCGAAGACCGCAAGGGCCCGCCGGCAAGCCAAGCCCTTCAAGGGGGTGTGCCCACCCAGGCTGCCATCGGTTTCGCCAACCGCTGTGGCATTGACCCCGCGGCCCTTGAGGTGCGCGAGACGGCCAAGGGGCCCTTCGTGTTTGCCCGCTGTCTCGAGAAGGGGCGGCCAACGACCCAGATTCTTGCCGAGCTCATTCCCCTCTGGATTAACGGCCTACAAGGGCGCCGTTTCATGCGCTGGGGAGAGGGCGAGAGCAGGTTCTCCAGGCCGATTCGCTGGCTTGTGGCCCTGTTGGATGCCGGCTTGGTTCCGGTCACCTTGTCGGATTCCGACCCCGAGGTTGTTAGCGGAAATACCAGTCGCGGCCATCGCCTCCTTGGCGATGCGGTCACCATCCCTTGCGCCGACGACTACGTCTCAGCTCTTGCAGCGGTGGGCGTTCAGGTCAAGCGATCCAATCGCCAGGCCTGGATCCGCGAGCAGGTGGCCAGCAGTGCGGCGTCCTTGGGCGGCCTTCCCGACTGCCCAGAAGCCTTGGTGGATGAGCTCACGGATTTGGTGGAAGCACCCTTGATGATTGAGGGAACGGTGGATGAGCACTACCTGCACCTGCCGGCAGAAGTGCTCAGCACCGTGATGCGTGCCCACCAGCGCTACATCCCCCTGTATCGGATCGGTGCCAGCGTGGATCCCCTGGCCCTTGATGCCCAGGCCAGCCTGCTTCCTAGCTTCCTTTGTATCGGCAACGGACTACCGGCGGCCAATGCGCTGGTTCGACGGGGCAATGAACGGGTCCTCAAGGCGCGGCTGGCCGACGCCGAGTTCTTCGTGGCTGCCGACCGTGCCGTGGCGAGCATCGATCGGCGGGCCCAGCTGGCCCGTGTCACCTTTGCTGAGGGTCTGGGCAGCCTGCTGGATCGGGTGGAGCGCCTGGAGTGGCTCACCGATGTCCTGCTCGAATCCCTCAACCTGGCTGAAGCCACCGGCGACCACGCCCGCCGCGCCGCCCACCTCTGCAAGCACGATCTGGTGAGCCAAATGGTGGGCGAGTTCCCCGAGCTGCAGGGGCTGGTCGGCGGGAAGTACCTGCTGGCCGAGGGCGAACCCCGCTCCGTTGCCCTGGCAGTGCAGGAGCACTACCTGCCCAAGGGGGCTGGCGATGGGCTGCCCACTTCCGATGCGGGGGCCGTGGTTGCCCTGGCAGAACGACTTGAGCTGCTGTTGAGCATCTATTCCAAAGGGGAGCGCCCCACTGGATCCTCAGATCCCTACGCCTTGCGCCGCGCCGGCAATGGCATTGTCCAAATTTTGAAAGCGAATGGCTGGCCCCTCGACCTGGGGGCCTTGCTGCGCCGGGCAGCCTCCCACTGGAGTGGCCTGCTGCCCCATTTCCAGGTAGATCCAGCGATGCTGGCGGCGGAGCTGGCCGAATTCCTGCGGCAGCGGGTGGTGAGTCTGCTCGAAGAAGACGGCATCGATGGCGACCTGGTGCAGGCCGTCGCCGGCGATCCCCAGGCCGTGGATCGCATCCTCGAGGATCCCGCTGATGTCACAAGACGGGTTGAGCTCCTGGTCGAGCTGCGCTGGAGCGGCCAATTGGCCGCTGTGCAGGCGGTGGTGACCCGGGCTGCCCGATTGGCCGAGAAAGGTGATCTCGCCGCCCAGGTGTTGAGCGCCAACGGGGTGGTGGATCCAGGTTTGTTTGAAAAAAGCAGCGAAGCGGCCATGTTGGCCGTGCTCAACGGCTTAGAGCCCATCGCCACAAGGAAATCAGCCGAGCGCTACGGCGAGCTGGCCCAAGGGCTCAACTCTGGGGCTGATGCTTTGGCCGCGTTTTTTGATGGCGATCAAAGCGTGATGGTGATGGTCGATGAACCAGCGGTGCGTGCCAACCGCCTCAACCTGTTGGGGGTACTGCGGAACCAGGCCGCCGTGTTGGCCGACTTCAGCCGCATCAGTGGTTGAACTCTCGATTTTTGAATCTTTAACCTAGGCTCCACAAGTAAAACCAGCTGTCCTCGTCTGAGGTCAATCTGACTAATTCAATACCCACTATTTCTCAAAATTCTCCCCGCAAGCTTAGGCGCAGTGATTTCGAGCTTGCACCGTTTCGTCATTCCGATAATGGGATAGCTGTTTGGCAATTGGTTAACACCCTCGTGCCAACTGCGGCTCTCTGGTGGTTGATTCCAAACGTTGCCCACGGCTGGTCTGGTTTGGCTCTTGTGCTAATCCTGGCCCTATTGGTCTTGTTATCTGCCCGCAGCTTTGCCTTGATGCATGACTGTGGCCATGGAACATTATTTTCCAATCCCTGGCTTAATCGCATCGCAGGCTTTGGATTGGGGTGTCTTAACGCCATTCCCCAATATCCCTGGTCCCGTGGCCATGCTTTTCACCATAAACACAATGGCAACTGGCAGATGTACCGCGGCCCGTCTAATCTATTAACAAAGAATGCCTATCTTGAGTTGTCACCAAATCAACAATGGATCTACCGTTTTATACGGCATCCTCTGATGCTATTTCCAGGTGGATTTTTCTATCTCATCATTCGCCCGCGGCTTCAATTAATGCTTGGCCTTTGCGAATTTTCTGCGGCTAGTGTTGTTCAACTCTGGAAGGGTGGTTGGCGCCATCCTGGTATTTGGTGGTCATGGGTTGCCGCATTCAAGTCGAGTCATTGGTATACGGCCGGAGAAGCGGTAGATCTCTTTCTCAACAATTTGGTTGTTGTCTGCTCCTGGTGGCTTATGGCGGGTTGGATGGGGGCGGGTTTGTTTTGGGTTTCCTATAGCATTGTAATGACCTTTTCCGCGGCTATCTTTATCTGCATATTTGTTGTGCAGCATAATTTTAGGGGTTCCTATGCCCATGGTAGTGGCGACTGGAATTATCTTGAGGCGGCCATATCGGGAAGCAGCAATTTGATTCTGCCACCGCTATTGAATTGGTTTTCTGCTGATATAGCATTTCATAGCGTGCACCATTTGTGCGAGAGGATTCCGAATTATCGATTGCGGCAATGTCACCAAGAAAATCTTAGCCTGCTTGGCGATTGTTGTTATTTGAAGCTCTCTGACATTCCAGGGTGCTTCCGTTACAACATTTGGGATCAGCAGGCCAATGAGCTGATTCCCGCCGAGCCAGCGACTTAGGAATTGCTTCCCGCGCCCACGGCTTCACGATCGTCTGCAGAGGTCGACTCAGGTGCGGGCAAGCCCTGGGATGACACCTTCTTGGAGGATACCTTGATTCCGCCTTTGATCGCGCTGACGGCCAGGATGGCCATGGCCTCTTCTTCAGTGCGGACAGCACTCGGCACAGGCTTGTAGCTGGCAGGGGCTAGGGCGTTGCCGCGCAAGACCGAACCCAGGGTCAACAGGGTGAGCTTTAGCTGTTGCCAGGGGTTCATCAAGACCACCCGCTTGTAAAGATAGCTGTCGAAGGTGAGCCGTTGCACATCTTTGTCATCACACATTTCCACGAAAGCTTCGCGAGCAGCATCGTTGCGATAGAAGATGTTTTGGAGAATTTCCAGCACTTTGTAGGTGGCGCCGTATTGGCGATCCCACTTCTTCAGATACACCTTGAGATCCTTCTCCGTGGGGACCTTGGTGCCATTGGCGCTGGCCGCCACGATCTGCTCAGCGCACATGCGCCCACTTTTTGCAGCGAAGTAGATGCCTTCACCGGAGCTCTTGGTCACATAGCCAGCCGCGTCGCCCACCAAGGCCATGCGGCCGACCACGCGCCTGGGGCGGGGATGCTCGGGGATCGGATGGGCTTCCACCTTGATGACTTCACCGTGCAGGAGGCGTTTCTTGGCCCGTTCGCGGATGCCTTCCTGCAGGCTCTTGATCAGGCCCTGGTTGTTCTGCATGGTTCCCGTGCCCACGGCGACGTGGTCGTATTTCGGGAAGACCCAGGCATAGAAATCTGGGGAGACATCGGTTCCCACATACATTTCCGCCAAGCTCTCGTAGTACTTCATCTCTTCAGGGGGCAGCTTGATGCGCTCCTGGAAAGCGATGGCCACGTTGTAGTCGCCAGCATCCATCGCTTTGGCAACCCGGCTGTTGGCTCCATCGGCCCCAACAATCAAATCCACTTCCAGCGTTTTGCTCTCGCCGGTGGCCTCGCCAGACGCGTAGTCCGAGTAGGTCAGGGTGTAAGGCCCCTGCCGCTTGCTGCCCGTATCGATCTTGGTCACGAGACCATTCACCAGATTGGCGCCGAGTCCAGCTGCCCGCTCCCTGAGATAGGCATCCATCACTTCCCGGCGACACATGCCGATGTATTCACCATCGTTTTCCAGGTTGATATCCACCTCACGGTTTGAGGGGGAAATCATCTTCATGTTTCTCACTTTCCGGTCGATGATCGACTCCGGCAGGTCAAATTCCGAGACCATACAAAGAGGAATCGCACCGCCACAGGGCTTGGCGTTGTCGAGCTTCCGCTCAAAGATCCAGGTTTGGATGCCGGCCTTGGCGAGCACTTCAGCGGCACAGGAACCACTGGGACCACCGCCCACGACTGCGACACGCAACATCGGAAAACCGCTCCGCCAGGAAGGATGTGGGCTGGAAGCTAACACTGTTGCAAGGGGAACCGCCGGTGTTTCCCCGCTTCCCACCTAGGATCTTTACTGCTCGAAGGCTCAGCTCAGGTGATCGGTGCCAGGCGAGGCCAGGGAACGGGGGCAAGCGAAGACATTCCTGTTGCGCGCCG
>CAMDSS010000126.1 GCA_945907085.1 Cyanobium sp. NIES-981
TCGAGTTCCTGCAGCACCAACTCCAGGTCGGTTTCGGCCAACAGCTGGAAATCAGCCCCTCCAGCTCCTGTGACCTCTGCTCCGGGAACCTCAGCCAGCCGGCGCCAGCGCAACTTCACCTGCTGGGCCGATTCCTCCGCACTCACGTAGAGCACCGAGGTGCGCCCAGCCATGGAGCGGCAGCTCTGCAGCAGCAAGGTGGATTTACCGATGCCGGGATCCCCGCCCAGCAACACCAAAGAGCCCGGCACCAGCCCCCCGCCCAAGACCCGATCAAATTCGCCGTAGCCCGTGGCCAGGCGCTGCAAGGGCCGCTCCCCCACTAATTGGATCGGCTCCGAGCGCTTTGGCCGCCCCGCGCCTGCCTCCGCCTGGTTGGGCACGGGCCGCCGCCGCCGGCTATCGGCAGCTGGTGCGGCCGTCTGCAGCTGTTCCACCAGGCTGTTCCAGCTGCCACAGCTGGAACATTTGCCAAAAAATTGACGGGTTTGGGCCCCGCAACTGGTGCAAACAAAAACGGAGCTGGATTTAGCCACAGGGGGTTGGGCTTGGCGAAGGGAATCGGGATTGGGGCCACCGTTCTATGAAGAAAGATGGCGTTCGGTGAACTGTTTGCCCCTCAAGACATTTCAGTGGTCTGATCCGATGTAGCAGCAGGGCTGCGGCGATGACAGCTTCCGCCCCCGCAAAAGAGACCATCCTTGTTGTCGACGACGAGGCCAGCATCCGCAGGATTCTGGAAACCCGGCTTTCCATGATTGGCTACAACGTGGTCACCGCCTGCGATGGCGTCGAGGCCCTGGAGCTGTTTCAAAGCACCAACCCCGACCTGGTGGTGCTCGACGTGATGATGCCCAAGCTCGATGGCTACGGCGTTTGCCAGGAGCTGCGCAAGGAATCGGACGTGCCGATCGTGATGCTCACCGCCCTCGGCGATGTGGCCGACCGCATCACCGGCCTTGAACTCGGCGCCGACGACTATGTCGTCAAACCCTTCAGCCCCAAGGAACTCGAAGCCCGCATCCGCTGTGTGCTTCGCCGGGTGGACAAAGATTCAGTGGCTGGCCTGCCCAGCTCCGGCGTGATCCAGGTGGGGAATCTCCGCATCGACACCAACAAGCGTCAGGTGTTCAGCGGCGAGGAGCGCATTCGCCTGACCGGCATGGAATTCAGCCTGCTGGAATTGTTGGTCAGCCGCTCGGGAGAACCCTTTAGCCGCGGGGAAATCCTCAAGGAGGTGTGGGGCTACACCCCCGAGCGCCATGTCGATACACGGGTTGTGGATGTGCATATCTCCCGGCTTCGCTCCAAACTGGAAGACGACCCTGCCAATCCCGAGCTGATCCTCACGGCTCGAGGCACTGGCTACCTGTTCCAACGCATCGTTGACGCCGTTGTCTCCGAAGGAGCCTGATTTCTCCCCCGCCAGCCCCAAGCGGGCCAAGCCCAGTCGGGCGATCCGACGACTGGTGATTTGGTACCGGCGCAATGCCGCCGTGACCAGCCTGGTAGATACGGCCACTTCGGCAGCGAACACCGCCGGCAACATGGCCGGATCCGTCGCTGGAGTGGCTGGATCCGTTGCCGGGGTCGCCGGGTCCGTGGCCGGAGCGGCCGTCTCCGGGGCGGGATCGGTGGCCGGAGCGGCCGTTTCCGGCGCAGGCTCCATGGCCGGCGCCGTGCTGCAACCCCTGGTCTTTGACCCCCTACGCCGCCTGCAACAGGGCAGTGGGCACGATGGCTCCATCAACGACGCCGACCGCCTCTGGGTGGCCGTTGATGGCATGGGCGGCGATTTCGCCCCGGGCCCCATCCTCGAGGGCTGCCTGCGCGCTGTGGAGCTACTCCCCCTGCGGGTGCGGTTTGTGGCCGAAGAGGCTCCCCTGCACCAGGCCGTAGCCGCCATGGGGCTCCAGCAGGAGCTCGCCACAGCCCTTGAGCGCAACCTGATCCAAATCATCCCCAGCGGCCCGTCGGTGGGAATGGATGAGGAAGCCACGGTGGTGCGCAAAAAGCGCGACGCCAGCATCAACATGGCCATGGACCTGGTCAAAGGGGGCCAGGCCACGGCCATCTACTCGGCCGGCAATTCAGGCGCGGTAATGGCCTCCGCCATTTTCCGGCTGGGGCGGCTCAAGGGCATTGATCGCCCCGCCATTGGCGCCCTCTTCCCCACCCGGGATCCGGCCCAGCAGGTGCTCGTGCTGGATGTGGGCGCCAACATGGATTGCAAAGCCACCTACCTGCACCAGTGGGCCCTGGTCGGCAACATCTACAGCCGCGATGTGCTGCAGGTGAAGCAACCCCGCATCGGCCTGGTCAACATCGGCGAAGAGGAATGCAAGGGCAACGAGCTTTGCCTCAAGACCTACCCCCTGCTCGCCGCGGAGCAGCGCTTTGCGTTTGCGGGCAACTGCGAAGGCCGCGACGTGCTGTCAGGCGAGTTCGACGTGGTGGTCTGTGACGGCTTCACCGGCAACGTACTGCTGAAATTCCTGGAATCGGTGGGCAGCGTCTTGCTGGATGTGATCAAGGAAGAATTGCCCCGGGGCCGGCGCGGCAAGGTGGGCTCAGCCTTCCTGATCAACAACCTGCGCCGGATCAAAAAGCGCCTCGACCATGCCGAACACGGCGGCGCCCTGCTGCTGGGCGTTGATGGGGTCTGCGTGATCGGCCATGGCAGCAGCAAGGCTCTCTCCGTGCTCAGCGCCCTGCGTCTGGCCCACTCCGCCGCCAACCATGGGGTCATGGCCAACCTGCATGCCCTCAGTGCAAGCGCACCTGTGGTTGACTGAGCCCACTTCTGGTCAGCTCCCGTGTCGCTTAGCGGCGTTGCACAACCAGCACCTGGCCTCCTCCCTCGGGGGATGGCCCTAGTCGGCAGCGGCAGTGCCGTTCCAGCCGCCAGCATCACCAACACCCAGCTGAGCAGCCGGGTTGAAACCAACGACGAGTGGATCCGCACCCGCACCGGCATTGGTGCCCGCAGGGTTGCCGGGCCCGAGGAATCCCTCACCACCCTGGCCACCCGAGCTGGCCAGGCAGCCCTGGATCACGCGGGCTGGCGGGCTGAGGATCTGGATCTGATCCTGCTGGCCACCTCCAGCCCCGACGACCTCTTCGGCACAGCGCCGCGCATACAAGGGGCGCTTGGGGCCACCAAGGCCGTGGCCTTCGATCTCACCGCGGCCTGCAGCGGCTTTCTTTTTGCCCTGATCACCGCCAACCAATACCTGGCCACGGGGGCGATGCGCCGGGCCCTGGTGATTGGTGCCGACCAGCTGAGCCGCTGGGTCAACTGGGACGACCGCAGCACCTGCGTGCTGTTTGGCGATGGCGCCGGCGCCGTGGCCGTGGAAGCCTGCCCAGCCCCTGAAACGGGCCTATTGGGCTTTCGCATGCGCTCCGATGGCAGCCGCAATGGCTGCCTCACCCTGGCCCAAACCAACACCCATGAACCCCTCTTGGATGGGCTCTCGGCCCAAAAAGGTGGCTTTGCCCCGATCCAGATGAATGGCCAGGAGGTTTACAAGTTCGCGGTGCGGGAAGTGCCCGCAATCCTGGCCGAGTTGCTGGAGGCCACCGGCACCTCGCCCGACCAACTCAACTGGCTGCTGTTGCACCAAGCCAACCAGCGCATCCTCGATGCGGTAGCCCAGCGCTTTTCCATGCCCCAAGAGCAGGTGCTCAGCAACCTGGCCCACTACGGCAACACCTCGGCCGCCACGATCCCGCTGATGCTGGATGAGGCGGTGAAGGATGGCCGGGTACAACCGGGCCACCTGCTCGCCAGCAGTGGCTTTGGCGCTGGCCTGAGCTGGGGTGGTGCCCTGCTCCGCTGGAGCGGGCCCTAATCTCCTGCCGACCGTTACAGCAACAGCTCCATGGGGATTGCCTGGGTGTTTCCTGGCCAGGGTTCGCAGAAGGTGGGCATGGCCGATGGCCTCCTCGATCTCCCTGGTGCGTTGGAGTGTTTTCGCCAAGCCTCCGATCTGCTGGGCCGCGACCTGCTCGCCATTTGCCAAGGCCAGGCCACCGGTGAGCTCAGCGACCTCAACGACACCCGCAACACCCAGCCAGCCCTCTTTCTGATCGAAAGCCTGCTGGCCAGCCAACTGCAAGCCCAGGGCCGCAGCCCCTCGCTCGTGGCTGGTCACAGCCTCGGTGAATTGGTGGCGCTCCATGTGGCCGGGGTGTTCGATTTCGCCACGGGCCTGGCCTTGATGCAGAAGCGCAGCACCTTGATGGCCGCCGCGGGCGGTGGGGCCATGACCGCTGTGATGGGCTTTGATCGCAGCCAACTGGACCAGCTTGTGGCCGCCACCGAAGGCGTGGTGATTGCCAACGACAACAGCAGTGCCCAGGTGGTGCTCTCCGGCAGCCCGGAAGCCGTGGCCGCCGTAGCCGACCAACTCACGTGCAAGCGCGCCATCCCGCTGGCGGTGAGCGGGGCCTTCCACTCCCCCTTCATGGCCGATGCCGCCCAGGCCTTTGCCCAGGAGCTCGAGGCGGTGGCCTTTGCCGATGCCCAGGTTCCGGTGCTGAGCAACACCGATCCCACCCCCACCACCAGCGGCGAAGCCATCAAGGTCCGCCTGATCCGGCAAATGACCACGGGGGTGCGTTGGCGCGAAACCATGGACCAGTTCACGGCCCTAGGGATCAACACCACCGTGGAAATCGGCCCCGGCGCCGTGCTCAGCGGCTTGATCAAGCGCAGTTGCGAGGGCATCCACGCGGCCCAGGTGGCCAATGCCGGTGACCTCGGCCAATGAACCGCTCCGTTGCCGCGGTGAAGCGGGCCCTGCGGCGCCGCAAACCGGCTGAGCCCCCCGCCCTGATCAACAGCCCCAAGCCCAGCCTCACCTACCGCTTGATCAGCTACCTGCTGGTCTTTCCGGTGTACAGGTTGCTGTTTCGGGGCCGCACCTTGGGCAATCGCAACGTGCCGATGGATGGCGCCGTCGTGGTGGTAGCGAACCACGGCTCCCACCTCGATCCACCCCTGCTGGGCCATGCCCTGGGGCGCCCCGTGGCCTTCATGGCCAAAGCCGAACTGTTCAAAGTTCCCCTGCTGGGGGCGATTATCCGGGCCTGTGGTGCCTACCCCGTGGCCAGGGGTGCCAGCGATCGGGAAGCCATCCGCACCGCCACCGATCGGCTGCTCGAGGGCTGGGCCATCGGCGTGTTTATCGACGGCACCCGCCAGGGGGATGGCCGGGTCAACAATCCCCAGGCCGGCGCTGCCCTTCTGGCAGCCAGGTCCGGAGCACCCCTATTGCCGGTGGCGATCATCAATAGCCACCGGGCCCTGGGGCCTGGCAAGGGCGGGATCCGGCTGGTGCCAATCCAAATCCGCATTGGCACGCCCATCCCGCCACCGGCCTCGCGCAAGCGACCCGATCTGGACTTGGCCACCGAGGCCTGTCAGCGGCAAATCAATGCCCTTTTGGATCAGGGCCTCGCTCAAGACGTCAGCTAACTGCCCATCCAGCTGCGGATGTCGCGGCCGGTCAGCACCCACAGCACGGCCCGGGCGCCATCGCCCCACACTTTGCCCGGGCTCTCCTGTTGGCAACGGTCGCCACAGGGCACCGGCACCGGGGTGAGCTGGATGCCGCGACTGCCGGCGACGATCCGCCCCACCAGCAGGGCCCTCTCCATGTGGTCGCTGCTGGTCACCAGAAGGGCATGGCGAATGCGGGCCCGCTGCAACTCATCCACCAGGGAGGTGAAATTGGTGAGGGTGTCGTGGGCCCGGTAATCGAGCTGCACCTGGTGGGCTGGCAGGCCTTGCCGCTGCTGGAACAGCCAACGGGCGTACTCGGGATTGCTGCCCCCGGTCACCACCACGGGCAAGCCATCCTGCTGGGCCAACTGGGCCCCCCTCTGCTCCCGGGCCACATCCCCCCCCAGCACCAGGATCATCTGGGGAGGGGGAGAAGCCGGCCACCACCAGCCCCGGGACAGCCACAGCAAGCCAGCGGC
>CAMDSS010000127.1 GCA_945907085.1 Cyanobium sp. NIES-981
AGACAGTGCTGAACTGCGCCAGGCCCTGGCGGAGATGGTCCGGGATTCCAGCAACGACGCCACCGGTTTTGTGGTGGATCTGCTCAGCGGCACCACCAGCGGCCCAGCGTTGCCGGAGCGGGCCATGGCCGATTGGGTGGCCCAACGGCAGCTGGTGAATGGCTGGCTGAGCCAATGGGCCTGGCCTGAGCTGGAGGGCGCCAATGTCTGCCAAAAAACCTGGGGCGATGGCCCCTTTGGCCGGGAGCGAGCCTTTTATGGCGCGGCGATGGAGAACCGCAACCGGCTGAGCACCGATCTCACGGCCCGCCTGCTCCAGGCCCTGATGGCATCGGCCCTGATCTCGCCCCCGGCCTGTGCCCGCATGCGGGCCTTGCTCGAGCGCAGTTTGGAGATTGAGGCCCGGTCGGCCGATCCTGACAACCAGGTGGATGGTTTTTTAGGGGAAGGTCTGCCCGTGGGCAGCAGGCTCTGGAGCAAGGCTGGCTGGATGAGCCAGGCTCGCCATGATGCGGCCTACGTGGAAGCCCCAGGGCACAGCCCGTTTTTGCTGGTTGTGTTCAGCGAGGGCCCCCGTTGCGCCAAAGACCCTGGGCTTTTGCCAGAGATCGCCACGCGCCTAGCCCAAGCCTCTCGCTCCTAAGGGCGTCTGGAGCCTTCAGAAGCCGATTGCAAGGCAATCGGGTAGGAAACGGATTGGGAACGGAGAGGGAGGGATTCGAACCCTCGACAGAAGTTGCCTCCTGTAACTCCTTAGCAGGGAGCCGCTTTCAACCACTCAGCCACCTCTCCAGGGGGCAGAACGAGCTTATCAGTGCGCCCCGGGCGATTCGTCGTCGGCGTGGAGCCTGGGCAGCCTGTGCTTGAAACCGCAGAGGATTTCCCAGGGGATGGTTTGGCAGCGTTCGCTCCAGTGGCCTGGGGTGATTTCGTCGTCTCCGTTAGGGCCGAGCAGGGTCACCACCGAGCCCAGTTCGAGGCTGGAACAGTCGGTGGCATCCAGCACGAGTTGGTCCATGGTGATCGCCCCCACCTGGGGTAGGCGTTGGCCGTTGAACAGCACCTCCATCTGGTTGGAGAGCTGGCGGGGCACGCCATCGGCGTAGCCGATGCCAAGTACGGCAAGGCGACTGGGCCGTTTTGTGCGGAAGCTGTGGCCATAGCTCACCCCCACCCCTGCAGGGACATCCCGGATCAGGCTGACCCTGGCCAGGAGGCGCATGGCGCTCTGTAGGGGGGTGACCCCTTGGAGATGGGCTGCCGGGCAATGGCCGTAGAGGGCCAGGCCCACCCGAACCATGTCGTAGTGCAGTTGGGGGCTGCGCAGGGCGCCGGCGGAGTTGGCCAGGTGCCGGCAGCCCGGGGCCAGCTTTTGCTGCTCCAGGGCTTGCAGGACGCGGTCAAAGCGGTCTTGCTGTTGGGCGGTCAGGCCATCGTCGGCATGGGGGGGCGCATCGGCGCAGGCCAGGTGGGAGTACACCCCTGCCAGGTGCACCGCATCGAGCTCCCGAATGGCGGCTACCAGTCTGGGGCCGTCCTGCCAATCGGCCCCGAGGCGGGCCATGCCCGTATCGAGTTTGAGCTGGAGGGCGAAAGGGCGACCGCTGCCGCTGGCGAGGTTTTGGCAGAGCAGGGCCTCGCGCATGCCGCTAATGGTGGGCATCAGCTCCCAGGCCAGGCAGCTGCGCAGCTCTTCGGCGGTGGTGAGGTTGCCCAGCACCAGGATGGGGGCCTGAATCCCGGCCTGGCGGAGCTCGAGGCCCTCGGCCAGGGTGGCAACGCCAAAACAGCTGGCACCGCCAGCTTGGGCGGCCTTGGCGATGGGCACGGCGCCATGGCCGTAGCCATCGGCCTTGACCACCGCCATCAGGTTGGTGGTGGGTTCAAGGCACCGCCTGAGGCTGCGGGCATTGGCCGTAATGGCCCCCGGATCGACATCCACCCAGGCCCGTTGGCGCGCAAGTCCTTCGGCGGCGGCAAAAGCCTGGGGCTGAAACGGTGGCGTGGTGGCCTGCGTCACCAAAACAAACCAAGATCCCGCCTAGCATGACGCTTACTACGGGTTCTGGCATGAGCCACGTTCTCGTTCTGAATGCCTCCTACGAGCCGCTGAATATCACCTCCTGGCGGCGCGCCATGGTGATGTTGCTGAAGGGGAAGGCGGAAGGTCTCGAACATGACCCAACCCACGTGCTTCGGGAGAATTATCTCCTGCCCACGGTCATTCGTTTGCGTCAGTTTGTACGGGTGCCCTACCGACAGCTCCCCCTCACCCGGCGCAACCTGTTCCAGCGGGATGGCCATCGCTGCCAGTATTGCGGCTACGGCGGCAGTCAGCTGTCCGTCGACCATGTGATGCCCCGCAGTCGTGGCGGTGGCGACACCTGGGACAACGTCACAACGGCTTGTTTGCCCTGCAACGTGCGCAAGGGAAACCGCACCCCCCGGGAAGCGGGCATGGCCTTGGCCCGTCAACCCCATCGGCCCTTCAGTGGCCTCATTTTCGAAGCGAACCGCCAGATCCACGCGGGCCGCAATTTGGAATGGGCCAAATACGTGATCGGCACCTAGCTGGCGATCTCCTTGGCGAGCTCCTCGAGCTGGCGGCTTTGATCGGCGGCAATGCAGGCGCCAATCACATCCTGGAGCTGGCCATTGAGCACGGGCTCGAGCGAGAAGTTCTTGCCCAAGCGATGGTCGGTGGTGCGGCTGTCTTTGTAGTTGTAGGTGCGGATTTTCTCGCTGCGATCGCCGCTGCCCACCTGGGCCAGCCTGACGGAGCGTTCCTGGGCATTGGCTTCCGCCAGTTTGCGTTCGTAGAGCTTGGCCCGCAGGATTTCCATGGCCCGCTCCCGGTTCTGGAGCTGGGAGCGTTCTTGGGTGCAAAACACCCGAATCCCCGTGGGCTTGTGGATCAGGTCCACAGCGGTTTCCACCTTGTTCACGTTCTGGCCACCGGCACCGCCGGAGCGGGCGGTGCTCATTTCGATTTCGGTGGGATCAATCTGCACTTCCACCGGATCGGCCTCCGGCATCACGGCCACCGTTGCCGTGGAGGTGTGCACCCGGCCCTGGGATTCGGTGGCCGGTACTCGCTGCACCCGATGCACCCCGGCTTCGAACTTGAGCTGGCTGAACACGCTTTCGCCCTTGATGGCCAAAATTAATTCCTTGTAACCCCCCAGTTCGGCCTCAGAAGCACTCACCGGCTCCACCTTCCAGCCAATGGTTTGGGCATAGCGCTCATACATCCGGGCCAGATCGCCCGCCCAGATGGCCGCTTCATCGCCGCCAGCGCCGGCGCGGATTTCGAGCATCACACTGCGCTCATCGCGGGGATCCCTGGGCAGGAGGGCCACGGTGAGCTTCTGGCGTAGGGCTCCGATGGCCTCGGCGAGGCTCGCCAGCTCCTCATTGGCGAGCTCTTCCATGGCTGGATCGCCCCGGTGCTCCTTGAGCAGGGCCCGGGCTTCGCTTTCTTCCTGTTCCAGCTTTTGCAGTTGCTGGTGGTTAACCACCAAGGGCTCCAGGCGGGAGCGTTCCCGGGCGATGGTCTGCAATTGGCTGGGATTGGCAGCAACGGCCGGATCGGCAAGCTGCCGTTCCAGGGTTTCAAAGGTGCGCCGGGCTGTTTCCAGACGATCGTGCAGCAGGGCGAGATCCATCAAGCGGGTGATTGGGAGTCGTTCAACAGACCTTTAAAAAAACAAAAGGCCGGAGACAAAGCAAAAAGCCGGATGCTGGTGAGCACCCGGCCATGGCAATGGGTTGGGCTGGGGAGCGCCCAGGTCCAATTCAAGCGCTGGCTTCTGCGGGGGCTTCCGGGGAAGCAGCAGCCTGGTCGGCGTCAGCTTTCTTGGGCTCGGCGGCGGGCTCTGCTGTGGCCATGCCGTACTTGCGCATGAAGCGGTCCACCCGGCCCTCGGTGTCGAGGATTTTTTGGGTACCTGTGTAGAAGGGGTGATTCCCACTCCAAACATCGACGTTGAGTTCGGGGGAGGTGGAGCCGGTGGTCATGACCACCTCTCCGTTGCAAATCACCTTGGCGTCGGGGTACCAGGTGGGATGGATGTCGGCCTTGGGCATGGCTAAAGGTGCTGCGGAACAGCGGCGAAAACAGGACGATGAGCGAAAAAGCGGGACAACCCGAATTAGCGCTTGGAGAACTGGGGTGCTTTACGGGCTTTCTTCAGGCCGTACTTCCGACGCTCCTTGGCGCGGGGGTCGCGGCTGAGGTGGCCTTCGGTTTTGAGCGGCTTGCGGTTGTCGGGGGACAGATCGCACAGGGCCCGGGCCGCGCCTTGCTTGATGGCGTCAGCTTGGCCGGTGAGGCCTCCACCACGCACGTTGACCAGGAGGTCGTACTCGCCAGCCAAACCCAGGGTTTGGAGGGGAGCCTTGACGGCGGCCAGGTAAACGGGGTTGTAGTTGAGGTAGTTATCGCCAGGGCGACCGTTGATGGTCACGGTGCCGGTACCGGGCACAACGCGGACACGAGCAACCGCGGTCTTGCGACGACCAGTGCCCCAATAGACGACTTTGTTGGAAGTGCTCATTTGACGGCAGTGGCGGGATCGAGGGCGAGAACCTGGGGCTGCTGGGCGCCGTGGGGATGCTCAGCGCCTTTGTAGACCTTCAACTTGCGGAACAGTTGGCGGCCGAGGGCGTTGTGGGGAAGCATGCCTTTGATGGCCTTTTCCACAATCCGCTCGGGCAGGCGGGCCTGCAGGTGCTCGAAGGTTTCGGTCTTCATGCCGCCGGGGCGACCGGAGTGACGGCGGTACACCTTTTGGGTGTCCTTGTTGCCACTCACCCGCACCTTGTCGGCGTTGATGATGACAACGAAATCACCGGTGTCGAGGTGGGGGGTGTAGCAGGGCTTGTTTTTGCCGCGCAGCACCTGGGCTACTTCGCTCGCCAGGCGACCGAGGGTTTGATTCTCAGCGTCCACCAGATACCACTGGCGTTCGAGGGAATCGATAGAGGGCGGGAGGGTCTTGTTCATGTCGCCTGATCAGGCACCGGCAGGCCGGATGGGAGAGGCCCATCGCAGCGGATGGGGCAGTACTAGCGACCTTAATGGTTGGCCTGTCGCCATCCTGCGGGCAGGAGGCGGAGCCGACCAGAAGGGTCGTCAGGTCAGTCTGGAGCTCGTGATGCCAGTGGCGGCGAGCCCTCTGGGGGCTTGCACGACGTCGGC
Source organism: Cyanobium sp. NIES-981 (assembly GCA_945907085.1). Taxonomy (GTDB): domain Bacteria; phylum Cyanobacteriota; class Cyanobacteriia; order PCC-6307; family Cyanobiaceae; genus Cyanobium_A. The sequence continues at coordinate 5,201 of CAMDSS010000127.1, forward strand.
GGATCGGCGAAATCCAGTTGATACCGCGGTTGGCAATCATACCAGGCGGCTTCAGGGAATACCGCCTGGGGGTAGCCCACCCGCAGCAGGCAGAGCCCCTGGGGGGGGGCGGCTTCTTTGACCTCTTGGCGCCGTTGTTGCTGCCAGCGCTCGCGGAACGCATCCAGCCCCAGCCTGCCTTCGCCAACGCTCACCAATTGGCCCATGAGCAGGCGCACCATGCCGTAGAGAAAGCCGCTGGCCTGGATCTCCGTGGTGATCAGGTCGCCATGGCGCACCAGGCTCACCTCCTGAACCGTTGTGCGGGCATGGGAGCGCCGACTGCCGGCCTTTTGGAAGGCGGAGAAGTCTTGCTCGCCCACCAGCTCACCCAGGGCCGTTGCCATCGTCTGGTCATCGAGCAAGCAGTTGTAGCGGTGCCAGCTCCAGGGGGCCAGGAAGAGATTGGGGGTGCGCGAGTTGTACAGGGTGTAGCGGTAGCGCCTGTAGCTGGCGCCGTAGCAGGCGTGCCAGTCGGCGGCGACTGCCGCCGCCGCCCGCACCCGAATGGTGCTTGGGAGCCGTCCATTGAGGGCCTTTGCCCAGCGCTGGGGAGGAATCGGGCCTGCGGCATCGAAGTGCACCACCTGGGCCGCCGCATGCACGCCGGTGTCCGTACGGCCCGCGGCAACGGTGTGCACCGGCCTGTGGGGATCGAGTTCGGCGATGGCCTGATCGAGGCGTTCTTGGAC
>CAMDSS010000128.1 GCA_945907085.1 Cyanobium sp. NIES-981
GCGCTCTACGCCACGGTGAAAACCGCCCTCGAACACGGCGGCCCCAAGCTCCTTGAGCTCACCTGCGAGAAGGAAGAGGACAAGCAAATCAGCCTGCTCACCAGTGAGGTGGTGGCCGTTCAGATCTACGAAAAGTCGGCCATGGGCGCGGGCAGCAAGCGTCCTGGCTTCAGTTTCGAGAGCTAGGTGGCGTCCCCGGCTCCCCTCACGGTGGAGCGGCTTGGCTTCGCCTGGCCCAATGGCCGCACCGCCCTCAACCATTGCAGTTTCCAGATTCCAAAGCCCGGGCTTTGGATGCTGGTGGGCAGCAATGGCAGCGGCAAGAGCACCCTGCTGCGGCTGATCGCCGGGCTGCTAATACCGCGCTCTGGCCAGATCCACACGCCCCTCAAGGCCGCCCTGGTGTTTCAAAACCCCGATCACCAGCTGCTGCTGCCCAGCTGCAGCAGCGAGCTATTACTCGCCCTGCCCGAAGGCCTCAGCTCGAGCGAACGCAGCGATCGCATCCACACCGCCCTGGAGCAGGTGGGTCTCTCGGGCCTGGCCCAGCGGCCCATCCACACCCTCAGTGGCGGCCAAAAGCAGCGGCTGGCCATTGCCGGGGCCCTGGCCAGCGAGGCCAGCCTGCTGCTGCTGGATGAACCCACTGCCCTGCTCGATCCCTCCAGCCAAGCCGACGCCCTCGAGCTGGTTCACCAACTCAGCCACCGCGCCGAGCAACCGCTCACCGCCCTCTGGATCACCCACCGACTCGAGGAGCTGCAGCGCTGTGATGGCGCCGCCGTGATGGAAGAGGGCCACATGGGCCCCTGGCAGAGCGGCAAGGCCCTCATCCAGCAACTCGCCCGGCAGCTGGCCCCCTTGCAGAGCGGCCGGGCCGAAGGGTAAGTTCTTCAGACCGGTTCGCCGGTAGCTGCATTCCTCGGTAGCTCAGCGGTAGAGCGATCGACTGTTAATCGATTGGTCGCAGGTTCGAATCCCGCCCGGGGAGCTTTTGTCAGCCCTAAGGAACCGCATCCATTCCCTGGGTGCGGTTCTTTTTGGCAACAATCAAAGCGAGCAACCCTAAAGAGAAGCTGAAGATCCCGCTGCTGCCCAGCTGCTTCCACTGGGGCCGCAGCAAGGGCCCAGCCCTTGGCCTCACTGGCCTGGGCAGCACCCCTGGGTCAGGGTCCGGTGGGTTTTACCAGGGTTGATCGGCCGCACCAGCCGGGAAGATGGAGCGTGCATTGTTTGCTGTCGCCCCTGTTGCCCTGCCGCATTTCAGCCAAAGTGATGCCATGAAGCCCTGCATCCTGCTGATCGAAGACGACAGCGACATGCGCGACCTGGTGGCGGGCCACCTGGAGCATGGCGGCTTTGAGGTGCACCGCGCCGATGACGGCATCAAGGGCCAGGCCCTGGCCTTTCAATACTGCCCCGATCTGATCCTGCTGGATCTGATGCTGCCCAAGGTGGATGGCATCACCCTGTGCCAGCGGCTCCGCCGCGAGGAGCGCACCGCCAAGATCCCGATCCTGATGCTCACGGCCCTGGGCGGCACCAAGGACAAGGTGAGTGGCTTCAACTCCGGTGCCGACGACTACCTCACCAAACCCTTCGACCTCGAGGAGCTGATGGTGAGGGTCAAGGCACTCCTGCGCCGCAGCGACCGGGCCCCCCTCTCCACCAAGCACAACGAAATCCTCAGCTACGGCTGCCTCACCCTGGTGCCCGAGCGCTTTGAGGCGATCTGGTTCGATTCCGCCGTGCGGCTCACCCACCTGGAATTCGAGCTGCTGCACTGCCTGCTCCAGCGCCACGGCCAAACCGTGGCCCCCTCCCTGATCCTCAAAGAGGTGTGGGGCTACGAACCGGACGACGACATCGAAACGATCCGGGTCCATGTGCGGCACCTGCGCACCAAACTCGAGCCCGATCCGCGCAAACCGCGCTTCATCAAAACGGTCTACGGGGCCGGCTACTGCCTCGAGCTTCCTAATGGCTCGACCGTGCCAACTCCAGCAACGCCACTTCCCACGCCAGTCGAGGCTGAACGTAGGCCTTGAGGTGGCTGCGCAGTTTTTCGAGGCGGCGCAGCACCGGCACCTGAGCTGGGGCAGGAGCTTGGCGCCACAGCACCAGCTGCCACCAATCCAGTAGCCAAAGTTGCTGCTCGCCATCGAGGACTTCGCAGAGATCCCGGGCCAATTCCAAGGCCACCAGGGGTTCTGGTGGCCCCTGGGCCAAGCCCCGCAGGCGGTCGGCCATGCCTTCTGGCAGGGTTTGCCACTGCTGGCGATGGGCCAGCAGGGCGCCGGGTGAACCCGCCGCAAGCTCCACCAGCTCAACTGGATCACCGCCATCAACAGGCCCGGCCCCTGGAGCCCCACAGCCCGCCAAAACCTCCAGCATCAAAGCCGGGGCCAGGCGGGCAAAGGGAATCTGCTGGCAGCGGGAGCGAATCGTGCTGAGCAGCTGCTCCGGGGCCGCCGTGAGCAAGATCAGCAGACCATCGCCGGGTTCCTCCAGGGTTTTGAGCAGGGCATTGGCAGCTCCTTCGGCCATGGCCTCAGCCCCCTCCAGCACTACCAAGCAGCCCGGGGCCTCCACCGCCCGACGGGCCAGAAAACGCGACACGTCGCGAATCTGCTCCAACCGCAATTGGGGGGCGGCACGGCGGCTCACCCCTAGCTCGGCAGCTTTCGAAGCCGGCACCAGCTGGCCCTTCTCCGAGTAGGTGGGCTCCACCCAGAGCAGGTCGGGATGGTTGCCCTCCTCCAGCCGGCGGCGGATGGCTGGCGAACCGGTTGGGCCGGCCAGCACCCCCTCCAAAAAGCGCAGGGCCGCCCGGCGCCGGCCCACCCCATGGGGGCCGGCAAACAAATAGGCCGGGGCCAGGCGCTGGTGCATGAGCGCCGCATCCAGCAGGGCCACCGCCTGGTTTTGGCCGACCAGATCGGCAAACAGACCACTCATCGGCCGGGGCCTGGCAAACCGCCCAGCTGCTGCTGCACCAAAGCCCGACAGGCCCCACGCACCTGGTCTGGGGATTGGCTGGCATCCACCCGGTGCCAGGCCCGCTGGGCCGCCAGGGCCGCAAAGCCATCGGCCACCCGCTGCAGAAAGGCCTGGCCACTGGCTTCAATCCGGTCGGCGGGTCGATCACCGCGGCGGCGCATCGATTCCGCCAGGGGCACATCCAGCCAGAGGGTGAGATCGGCCGCCAACCCACCGGTGGCGATGGCTTCGAGTTCGCGGATCAGCGCCATCGACAGGCCCCGGCCATGGCCCTGGTAGGCCGCGGTGGAGCCGGCAAAGCGATCGCTGAGCACCCAGTCGCCCCGCTCCAGGGCCGGACGAATGGTCTGCTCCACGTGCTGGGCCCGGTCCGCCGCGTAGAGCAGCAATTCCGCCGTGGGCTCCGGGGCCGCCTCGCCCGGGGGGTGGAGCAGCAGCTGCCGCAGGGCCTGGCCCAGGGCGGTGCCCCCCGGTTCGCGGGTCACCAGCAGGGCGGCGCCGGGGGCCATCAGGCCACTGCTGGGCAACCAATCACGCAACGCCTGCAGCTGGGTGGTTTTGCCGCAGCCATCAATGCCCTCGAGCACCACAAACCGGCCGCTTGGCACCTGGTTTTATCCCTGCTGATGGGGCCCATCCTGCAGCAACAGGGCGTTCAGCACCACCGTGATCGAACTCAACGCCATCAGCAGGGCCGCGTAGGGCGGCGTGAGCAGCACCCCAAAGCCCGGCAACAACACCCCCGCCGCGATCGGCAGCACGATCAGGTTGTAGCCAAAGGCCCAGGCGAGGTTTTGGCGCACCTTGACCATGGTGCGACGGGCCAGGCGCAACGCCACCAGCACCCCATCCAAACGTTCGCCCAGCACCACCAGATCGGCGGTGTCCTGGGCGATCTGGGTGCCCGTACCGACGGCAATGCCGAGATCGGCCGCGGCCAAGGCAGGGGCATCGTTGATGCCATCCCCCACCATCGCCAAGGTGCCGCGGTGGGGAAAGGCTCCAATGCGCTCCAACTTTTGCTCGGGGCGGAGTTCCCAGGCCAATTCCCCGTTGCGCAGGCCCAGCAGGGCCCCCAGCCGTTCCACCGGCTGGCGCCGATCCCCACTCAGCAATCCCAGCTGCAGGCCCATGGCCCGCAGCTCCCCCAGCACCCGCTGGGCATCGGGGCGCGGCGAATCTTGAACAGCCACCAAACCCATCAAGCCAGCCGGGCCGCCAATCGCCAGCACCGTGGCGCCCTGGAGCTCAAGCCGGGTTTGACAGGCCATGGCATCGGGGTCGTCGTCGGCCTGCACCCAGGCCAAGCGACCCACCCGAAAACGCTCGCCGGCCACCAGCCCCTCCACCCCCTCACCCGCAACGGTGCGGGACTCAGTGGCCAAAAGGAGCGGCAGCTCCAGGCGATGGGCCTCCTGCTGGATCGCATAGGCCAAGGGATGGCGGGTACTGGCCTCCAGGCTGGCGGCCAGCTGCACCACCCGCTCGGCGGCCGTGGCACCAAACGGCTGGACCTCAGTCACCAGGGGCCTGCCCACGGTGAGGGTGCCGGTTTTATCGAACAGCACCGCCCCCAACCGGGAGGCCGCCTCAATCGCATCGCCGCCCCGGAACAGCAGGCCCGAGCGGGCCGCCAGCCCCGAACCCACCGTCATGGCCGTGGGTGTAGCCAAGCCCAAGGCGCAGGGACAGGCCACCACCAACACCGAAATGGCCAATTGCAGGGCCAACGCGAGGGGGGTATCGGCGCTCGATCCGAGCACCCCATGGGCCATGGGGCCCATCTCATGGGCGACCTGACGCACCAGCACCTGGGGCCAGAGGCGCGCTCCCCATTGCCACCAGAAGAGAAACGTGGCGATGGCCAAGGCCAAAACAAACAGGGTGAAGCGCCCCGCCACCTGATCCACCAACCGCTGAATCGGGGCCTTGCGGGCCTGGGCCTGCTCCACCAGATGGATGATCCGGGCAATGGCGCTGTCGCCGCCAGAGCGCCGCACCTCGAGCTCCAGCGGGGCTTCCAAATTGAGGCTGCCCGCCGCCAATTCTGTGCCCACCTCGGCCTGCAAGGGCAGGGGTTCCCCGGTGAGACCCGACACATCCACCGCCGAGGCCCCGGCCAGCACCACCCCATCCACCGGCACCCGATCCCCCGGCAGCAACTGCACCCGGTCCCCCGGCCGCAGGCCCCCCACCCGCACCGGGCGGGGCGGCCCCCCATCCATCAGCAACAGGGCCGTATCCGGTTGCAAAGCAGCCAGCTGCTCCAAGGCACGGCCGGTGCGAAAACGGGCCCGATCTTCTAAAAAGCGGCCCAGCAACACAAAGCCGAGCAATAGCACCGGCTCATTGAAAAAGCAGGGCCAGCCGGTTTCGGGCCAAAGGAAGGCCACCAGGCTGGCCAGGTAGGCACTCATCACCCCCAGGCCCACCAGGGTGTCCATGGTGGGCACCCCAGCCCAGGCCGACTGCAGCCCCCGCACCAGGATGGGGCGACCCGGGCCCAAAAGCACCACCGTGGCCACCAGGGCGTGGAAGCGCACATCCGCCAGCAGGGTCGCCGCCGGGGGGGGAATCACCCCTTCCAGGGCCAAATGGCCGAGCACCGACACCAGCAACAGGGCCAAGGCCACCACCAATTGGCGCCATTGCTGCCACCAATGCCGCTGCTGGAGTAACTCCCGGCGGGAGGCCACCTCCTGGCCCGCCTGGCGCAGGGTGGCTTGGTAGCCCAAGCCGGCCAGGGCTTGCTTGAGGCGCGGCAAGGCTTCGCCTTGGCCTGCAAGCACCAGCTCCGGGTCGAGCTCCACCCAGGCGGTACGGGTGAGCAAATTCACGCTGGCTTGCTGCACCCCGGGCTGCTCCAGCAGGCGTTTT
>CAMDSS010000129.1 GCA_945907085.1 Cyanobium sp. NIES-981
AGATCCAACCCATGGCGGCGCTCCAGGCTTTTGAGCAGGGCCATCCGCTCCTGCAGGGCAGCCAGGCTTTCCGGGTCGCTCTCCAGGGAAGACCCGTAGCGATCCAGGTCGCGGGCCAAATCCTGCAGGGCCGCCAAGCCATCGGTGCAGGATTGCCGCAGAGGTTGCAGGGCGCTGTCCAGGACTTCCATCTGAGACAACTCCTGCTCACAGGCCGCCAGGTGATCCAGCACCGATGGCGCCTGGTCGGCTCCTTCCACCAGGCGACCAACCAAGGTGCCCACCCCTTCCTGGAGGCGCACCCCATGGGCCAGGCGGTTTTCTTCGGCCTCGAGTCGCGCCCGCTCCTGGGGATCCTCCAATTGGGCCGCCTCCAGATCGGCCAGCACCTGCTCCTGCTCGGAGCGTTGGGCCTGGAGTTGGTCTCTTTGGCTTCGGGCTAGCTCGAGGGCTTGGGCCGCCAGCTTCCAAGCACGGCAGGCTTGCACCACGGGCTCCAGCAAGGGTTGCAAGGCTTCCCCGCCGCAGCGATCCAGCCAGCGCCGCTGCTGGCCTGGCCGCGCCAGTTGCTGGGTTTGCCCCTGAACGGTGAGATCCAACAACAGCGGCCGCAGATCCTGAATTTGGGCACGACTGACAACCACGCCATTGAGGCGGTTGCGGCTCGTGAGCCGCTCCTCACTGAGGCGCCATTCCCGGCTCAAGACCAACTCCCCCTCTTCGGCTTCCAGCTCCTGTTCCCCCAACCAAGCCTGCAAGGGCGGCGTGAGGCTGAAGCTGGCCTCAATCAAGCCCCGGCCGCTACCGCGCCGCAGCAGGCGGGCCCCGGCGCTGCCTTGGGCACCCCCCAACAGGGCATCCAGCGCATCGAGCAGGATCGATTTACCCGCCCCAGTTTCGCCGGTCAACACGGTGAATCCCGACTGGAACGCCAGGTCCAAGCGCTCGATCAGGGCAATATTTTCAAGCCGCAAACCCGTGAGCACCGTGGCTTCCGCAAGGCTGGGGTAATGGGCCGAACCGTAGCGGCAGTCTGATTCGTTTAGAAGGGGGGTCGGCCCGAGTGAAGGCCCTGAGCTGAAGGTCTAAAGGCATGCCCAACGAACTCGGCGACTTCATTGAGGCCTCTGGCCTCCTCAGCTACGACCCGGAAGCGATTACCCGGATCTATGCGGGCCATCCCCAAAGGCTGATCAAGCGCCTCTGGCAAACCCTGGTCCCGATTGGCCTGTACCTGCTTGGGGTCAGCACCGACTGGCTGTTTGGATTGCTAAAAAACAAGGAGCGGTCCAGGCAGCGGGCCAAGGAAGCCGCCGAATTGCTCGTGGATCTGGGGCCCGCCTTCATCAAGGCCGGCCAAGCCCTCTCCACCCGGCCCGACATCGTGCCGCCGGTGCTCCTGGAGGAGCTCGCCCAGCTCCAAGACCAACTGCCTGGTTTCGACAGCGCCCTGGCCATGGCCTGCATCGAAGAGGACCTCGGCGCCCCGATCAACAGCATCTACGAACAACTCGATAGCGAGCCCATCTCCGCCGCCTCCCTGGGCCAGGTGCACAAGGGGGTGCTCAAATCCGGGGAAGTGGTGGCCGTCAAGGTTCAACGGCCCGGTTTGCGCGAGCAAATCACGCTCGATCTGTACATCGTGCGCAACATCGCCGCCTGGCTGAACCGCAACGTCGGCCTGATCCGCAGCGACCTGGTGGCCCTGATCGACGAGCTGGGCAAGCGGGTGTTTGAGGAGATGGACTACTGCAATGAGGCCAGCAACGCCGAAGCCTTTGCCCGCCTCCATCGCGCCAATCCCCGCATCGCCGTACCCGCCATCTATCGCCACGCCACCAGCCGGCGGGTGCTGACGATGGAATGGATCGATGGGGTGAAGCTCACCAACCTCGAAGCGGTTCGGGGCATCGGCGTCGACCCCGACGACATGGTGGCGGTGGGCGTGAACTGCAGCCTCCAACAACTGCTTGAGCATGGCTTTTTTCATGCCGATCCCCACCCCGGCAACCTGCTAGCCCTGGCCGATGGCCGGCTGGCTTACCTCGATTTCGGGATGATGAGTGAGGTGAGCCGGGAATCGCGCACGGGCCTGATCCAGGCCGTAGTGCACCTGGTGAATCGCAATTTTGGCAAGCTCTCCAAAGATTTCGTCAGCCTGGGATTCCTGGCCGAAGACGTGAATCTCGAACCGATCGTGCCGGCCTTTGAAGGTGTTTTTGGCCAGGCCATCGAGATGGGCGTGAGCCGGATGGATTTCAAGGCCGTCACCGACGACCTCTCCGGCGTGATGTATCGCTTCCCCTTCCGGGTGCCGCCCTACTACGCCCTGATCATTCGCTCGTTGGTCACCCTGGAGGGTATTGCCCTCAGCGTGGATCCCGAATTCAAAATTCTGGGTGCCGCCTACCCCTATTTCGCTAGGCGACTGATGGAAGACCCCGATCCTTCCCTCAGGGAAAGCCTCAAGGAAATGTTGTTTGACGGCGATATTTTCCGTTGGCAGCGCCTCGACAACCTGGTCGCCAGTGCCTCCCAAGGCAGCCAATTGGATCTCGATGGCCTCTTGGACCAAGTGCTCGATTTCCTGTTCTCGTCCAATGGAGGGCTTCTACGCGATCAACTGGTGGATGCGGCCATTCAACGGGTCGATTCCGTGGCTTGGCAAACCACCCTGCGGCTCAGTGGCCGCTTGCCCCAACGGCTCCAGCCCCCGGGACTGAAACAGCGGGCCGTCGAAGCCGATGCCACCGCCCCGCTGCTGGATCTGGAACCCGTTCGCCAACTTGTCTTAATCCTGCAGGCCCTGCCAGGCTTTGAACCCCAGCTGCTGCTCAAACGCCTGCCCCGGGTTTTAAGCGAACCCAACCTGCGAGACATGGGCTTAAAAATGGCCAAAGGATTGGCTGAACGCAGCGTGGTTCGCCTGCTGCGGGATGTGCTCGTTCCAGCTTGAGGAGCGGGCCAAAACCCCCTAGGGTCGCAACCATGACATCGACGCACCAACCCTTGAAAAAACGACGGGCCCTTGTTGCCGCCCTGTTGGGTCTGGGCATGGGGTTGACATCACCTGGGGCGATTGCCGGCGAAAATCTGGTGTTTGTGAGTGGGGCCTTTCGGCGCTCGATCCCCGTTGCCGATCTCGCTTACCTGGCCAAAACCGGCCAAGCACGGGGTTTGACGCAGGATCTCCTCGCCTTCAGTAAACAAAATCCCAAGGAGGTCGCCAAGCTGCTGAACCAATCGGTGAGCTTGCCCATCACCTTGATCAGTCGCCTGCTCAACACCCGCATTGGCGAAGCCGTACTGGAACGGCTCGCCAAGGTGATCTACCCCCTCAAGGCATCCCAGGACGGAGTAGTCGCCCTCAGGTCGGCCGTCATTCTGGGCTTGGCCAATGGCAATGGCTCGATCAATGCCATCTCCTTTCTGCAGGCTTACCCCGTTCCCGAAATCGAAGTGAGCATTCCGGCCTTGATGGCCATGCTGAAAAAAGCGAGCTCCATTGCTGAGCTTGTGCGCTTCTTCTCGGAATCTCCCCTCGATGGGCTGAAGCCTGCGCCGTAGATTCAACCCAGACAGCCTTTTCCCCGTGCCCGTACTCCGATCCCTACGGCGTCTGGGTTATCGGGCCTTCGGTGGCAAACCCACCATGCAGGACTGGCCAGGCCTAATCGAGGCCTACCGGAGCTGGTTGCCCGTCTCCGACAAAACGCCTGTCATCAGCTTGCGGGAAGGGGCCACACCCCTGATACCTGCCCCCGTGATTGCCGAGCAGATCGGCCGGGGGGTGAAGGTGTATCTGAAGTACGACGGCCTCAACCCCACGGGCTCCTTCAAGGACCGGGGCATGACCATGGCGATCAGCAAAGCCAAGGAAGCCGGCTCTGAAGCGGTGATCTGCGCCAGCACGGGCAACACTTCAGCTGCCGCGGCCGCCTACGCCCGGAGGGGCGGCATGCGTGCTTTTGTGCTGATTCCCGATGGCTACGTGGCCCAGGGGAAATTGGCCCAGGCCCTGCTTTATGGAGCCGAGGTGATTGCCATCCAGGGCAACTTCGATACCGCCCTCTCCATTGTTCGCGATGTTGCCGATCAGTACCCGATCACCCTGGTGAATTCGGTGAACCCCTATCGGCTGCAGGGCCAAAAAACGGCAGCCTTCGAGGTGGTGGATGCCCTGGGAGAGGCCCCGGATTGGCTGTGTATTCCCGTGGGGAATGCCGGCAACATCAGCGCCTATTGGATGGGCTTCAATGAATACAGAGAGGCGGGCCACAGCAGCAAATTGCCCAAAATGATGGGCTTCCAGGCCGCTGGATCAGCCCCGCTGGTTCTTGGCCACACGGTGGAGCAGCCCGACACCATTGCCACGGCCATCCGGATTGGCAATCCGGTCAACCGCGAAAAGGCCCTCAAGGTGCGTCAGGAAAGCGGCGGCGACTTCATGGCCGTCACCGATGCGGAAATCATCGATGCCTACAAGCTGCTGGGCAGCAGTGAAGGGGTGTTCTGCGAACCCGCCAGCGCCGCCTCCGTTGCAGGGCTTCTGAAACGCAAACACGAAGTGCCTGCTGGAGCCACCGTGGTCTGTGTCCTCACCGGCAACGGCCTCAAGGACCCAACCACCGCCATCGAACACAACGACGCCAAGTTCCACACAGGCTTAGAAGCCAATACGGACCTGATTGCCAAGGTGTTGGGCTTTTAAACCAATCGCGAAAGCGTCTGATCAAAACCTGGGGAAAACAGGCTGACGCGAGGGGAAAGAACGGCATCGGATCTCCAGGCCACCAAGCTTCTTTTTTCCCCAGGCCCGGGAAATGGTGGAAAACCAAAACCACTCCCCAAACCACGATCCCCTGTCCCCAGGCATCTTTAAGAAAAAACCGTTGTCCCAACAAGGTTTAGGCGCCTTTTCCCCAGAAGCCCCAGCCCCTAGAACTACGGGTTTAAGTTCTTTTCTTTAATCCTTTAATCCTTAATCCGTAAGGCCTGGGAATGCCGGTCAGCCCACGTTGCGGTTTGGGCCGGCCTGTGGAAGCGTGGGTGCACGTGTTTGGCCGTGATCCGGCTGTAAGGCCCCAATCCCATGAAGTTGGTTTGCTCCCAATCGGAACTCAGCTCCAGTCTTCAGCTGGTGAGTCGTGCTGTGGCCGGTCGCCCCACCCATCCCGTTTTGGCCAACGTCTTGCTGACCGCGGATGCGGGCACCGGTCGCCTCAGTCTCACGGGCTTTGACCTCAGCCTTGGCATCCAAACCAGCTTGAGCGCCAGCGTTGAAACCAGCGGAGCCATCACCCTGCCGGCCAAGTTGTTTGGTGAGATTGTTTCCAGACTTTCGGCCGATAGCCCGATCACGTTGAACTGCGCGGAAGGCACCGAGCAGGTGGAGCTCACCAGCCTCTCCGGCAGCTATCAAATGCGGGGCATGCCCGCCGAAGATTTCCCGGATCTGCCCCTGGTACAGAGCGGCACCCCCATTCGGCTTGAAGCCAATTCCCTCGTCAAAGGCTTGCGGGCCACTCTGTTTGCCAGCAGTGGCGACGAAGCCAAGCAGCTGCTCACCGGGGTGCACCTGCGCCTCGATCCCGAGGGACTCGAGTGTGCCGCCACCGACGGCCATCGCCTGGCGGTCCTGCGCCTCGCCCACGGCACCACCGAAAGCATGGACACCACGGAAGGGGAGCCCTTTGCGGTGACGGTGCCGGCCCGTTCCCTGCGGGAACTGGAGCGGTTGTTGTCGGGTCGCCAGTCGGAGGAACCGCTCAGCCTCTTTTGTGAACGGGGCCAGGTGGTGTTCCTGTGGGCCGACCAGGTGCTCACCAGTCGCAGCCTGGATGGCACCTATCCCAATTACCGCCAACTCAT
>CAMDSS010000130.1 GCA_945907085.1 Cyanobium sp. NIES-981
TATTTGGGGGGTAGCCCCCTGAGAAGATAGCTCGATGCCAGGTAAAACATTCATCCATCCAAGCTCAAGCAGCTGGCCTCCTTTGATGGGAGCAGCGGCTGAGACGAAAAGCCACCCGAGAGGGTGGCTTTTTTGTTGGCTGTTTGGACTACGACCGATGCACGTGCACCTGTTTCCAGGTTCCATCCAGCTTTTGCCAGGTGCGGCTTTCGCAACAATTTGCCGTGACCGGTTCGCCGTTTGAGAGTTTCTGGGTGAGCCTGGTGTAGCTGAGAATCACCGCTTCTTCGCTGATCCAGCGCACATGGGTGCCAGCCATGCTCACGTTTGGCTTGACTACCTTGGTGCCTGGGTTGTTTGCAGGTTCTGCTGGCAGATCAAAGTAAAACTGGTGGAAGCTCAGTCCTTGGGCTAGAACCCCATTGGTTTCTGCTTCAAAGCAGGTCAAGTCTTCGCTGCAGAAGCTTGCATAGGTGCCCCAATCACCAGCTACCACGCTCTCCAGCATGGCCTGATTGAGGGCGAGGATCTCTCGATCGCGGGGGCTTTGGTTCACGGATTGACCTGCAGGTCTTCGTACGACCTGATTCTCTCAAATGGACCGTTATCTCGCCCTGGATTCCCTTCCCGATCACTGAAGAGTACCTGCATTTCTGCTGCATGGGCCGCCTCGCATTCCAGCAGCGAGTCGCTGATGAACAGGACCTTTGAGCCGCCCACCCCCATCGCTTCGGAGATGGCTCGATAACTGGCAACCTCTTGCTTGGCCCCTGTCCTGGTATCGAACCAATGGCTGAAGAGGCTCCTCAGGTCTCCTTCGGTGCTGTGGCCATAGAGCAACTGTTGGGCAGCGACAGAACCCGATGAGTACACGGCCAGCACCGCCCCCTGTTGGTGCCACCGCCTGAGGGCTGGCGCTACATCGGCAAAGAGTGGACCTTTCAGATCGCCCGAGGCGTAGCCCTTCGCCCAGAGAAGCCCTTGCAGGTCTTTGAGTTCGCTCAGTTTGCGGTCTTGTTTGATCAGTAGCTGGAGGTACGCGATCACATCCGCCCCTGGTTCAGCTAGCAGCTGTTGTGCTTCCTGATTGTTGTCTTGTTTCCAGGTCTCTTCTGTTGCCGTTAGCAATTCGGCCACCGTTGCGTCGCCCCTGTTGCTCTCCACAAATGCCCCAAGGTGCTGGGTGGCATAGGGGAACAGGGTTCCGGCCACGAAACTCACCGGGCAGGTGGTTCCTTCGATATCCAACAGCACATGGCTGATGCCCTCAATTTTCATTGTCCGCACTCCATTGTTCGCACCTCATCATTTGAATTGGCCTATCAGGAGTTGTTCGCGCCAGAGGTGCTCCAGCAGGAATTCGAGGATTTCGAGATGCCTTTTGGCCGCCTCCAGATTGGCCCCCCAGGCGTACAACCCGTGGCCCGCAATGAGGAGTCCGTGGGGAGCTTCGCTAAGAACTGGTTCGGCGGCTGCGCTGAGGCGTTTGAGGTCTTGGTCATTGGCCAGCACCGGGATCTTCACCTCCTCGTCATGGCTCTTGATGCCCTCGAGCCCCTTCAGCATCTCTAGCCCTGTCAGCTTGATCCAACCGGCGCTTTCACCGCTGGGGCAAGCCAGCTTTGAGAGGAGGGTGGCGGCCTGGGAATGGGTATGGAGCACGGCACCGGCTCCCCGGCTTTTGACAATCGCCAGGTGCAGGAGGGTCTCGGCACTGGGTTTGCCGCTGCCGTCCAAGAGCTGGCCATGCCCGTCGACCGTGATCAGGTCGTCTGGTGCCACCAGCCCCTTATCCACCCCGCTTGGGGCCATCAGTAATTCGAAGGGCTCTTGCGCGAGCACGCAGCTGAAATTCCCCCCGGTGCCATCGCACCAGCCGCGCCTGTGAATGCCTGCCATCACGGCACACAGGGCCTGGCGGGGTGGGGCCCCTTGGTTTCCGCTCAATGGCAACGCCTACGACCCGATTCAACGCTCGAATCAGTTAAGCGCCTTGGCAGCACCCGATGCAAAGCATGTGGCCTCTAGTGCTGGCAGCTCGGGCACCAGTGGCTGCTGCGCCCCCCTAGTTTCTCGCGGCGGATTGGGGTTCCGCAGCTACGGCAGGGTTCTCCCCCCCTGCGGTACACGAGGGCAACGCCGCCGTAGTTGCCATTGGTGCCGGTCAAATCGCGAAAGTCGCTGAAGGTGGTGCCCCCAGCCCCGATGCTCACCTCCAGCACCTGCACCAGGGCCGTACACAGGGCTTCGAGCTGGCCCTTGGTCAACCGGCCGCTTGGGGTATGGGGCCTTATGCCAGAGGCAAACAGGGATTCATCGGCGTAAATGTTGCCCACGCCCGCCACCAGGGCCTGGTCGAGCAGGGCATTTTTGATGGGCCGGCTTGAGCCTTTGAGCTTCTGCTGCAGGTAGGAGGGGTTGAACGCCCCACTGAAGGGTTCTGGCCCAAGCCGCTTCAGGCCGGTCATCACCGATTCGAGCGGCTCCCCCGGGGGAACCCACCACATCTGGCCAAAGCTACGGGTGTCGATAAAGCGCAGTTCCTGGCCCTGCTCACTCCAGAGCTGCACCCTGGTGTGGCTGCACGGCGGGGGGGATGAATGGGCTGAATCCGCCCCAATCCAAAGGAATTGGCCCGTCATGCGCAGGTGCACCCCCCAATAGCCTGCGGCAGCGCCCTCTTGCTGCAATGCGGCGTAGAGGTACTTTCCCCGGCGGCTCCAGGTGCCCAGGCTGCAGCCCGTCAGGGCCCAACAGAAGGCCTCTGGGTCGGGGGGGCTTGCGATCGCCCGGTTTCGGTGTACCTCCACCTTGGCCACCTTGAATCCGGAGGTTTGCTGCTCCAAACCGCGCCGTACCGTCTCAACTTCGGGCAGTTCAGGCATCAGCCTCGGTTCAGTAAAAGCACACTAAAAAGCCCGCAGCCCCCAGAGGGACTACGGGCTTCCTGCCGGAAGGTTCCCCCTGGCTCAAGCCTTGTCGAGCTCGGCTTCGGCGAAGTTGTTGGTGTTGATGCCGCCTTCAGAGCCGCTGTAGCCGTTGTAGTTGACCTTGTCAAAGCGCACCACCACCGGGTAGCGGATGCCAGAGGTGTCGACCGAGGCAACGGTGCCGACTTCGTTGTACCAGTAGGACTCAGGACGCTTGATCCGAACCTTGTCTCCGCGGGAGATGGCCATCGCTTCGCTGTCAATCGTGTGGCTGTCGTAGGGAAGTTACTAGCTGCCGCTTGCCCAACCCCCTTCAGCGTCATGATTCGTCGTCGTTGGCCGTGGCACGATCGTTCCGATCTGCTGCACCGTTGTCTCCCTTGGCCCTGGACCCCCTTGAGGCGCCCACCCTCAGCCTTGAGCTGCCCGATCCCGACAGCGACACCATCAGCACGATGGAGTTCCTGGCGCGCCTTGAGGAAGCTTGGGCCGTTTGTGATCGTTTCGACCTCCAAACCGAGATTTGGCGGGGCCGGATCCTGGGTGCCGTGCGCGACCGCGAGAAGCGGGGCGGCGAGGGCCGGGGCACGGGGTTTCTGCAGTGGTTGCGCGAGCGGGAGATCAGCAAAACCCGGGCCTACACCCTGATCCAGCTAGCGGAGTCGGCCGACAGCCTGGTGGGAGGCGGCCTGCTGGAGGAATCCAGCGTGAACAACTTTTCCAAGCGCGCCTTCCTCGAAACCGCCCAGGCGGACCTGGAAGTGCAGCAGATGATCAGCGAGGCCGCCAATGAGGGTCAGCAGATCACCCGCAAACAGGTGCGGCGCCTCAGTGATGAGTTCACTGCCGCCACCAGCCCCCTGTTGCCGGAGGAGATTCGCCAGCGCACGGCCGAAAACCTGTTGCCACCGCGGGTGATTGCCCCGTTGGTGCGGGAGCTGGCCAAGTTGCCCGAGGAGCAGCAAGAGGACCTGCGCAAGGTGCTGCGCGACGAACCCGAGCTCGAGCGGGTGAAGGATGTGACCAGTACGGCCCGTTGGTTGAGCAAAGCTGCCGAAGCCGGCTTGGCGGTGCGGGCGTTTCAGCAGGGCGAATTGAATTTTGAGAAGGCCCTGCAGGAGGCCCAGCGCCTCGATGCCCTGGGATTGCTTGCCGATGCCGTGGGCCAAGCCCAAGCCCTGGAGAGTGCCGTGCTCAAGCTCCACACTAGTTGGCGGCGCCTTGGGGGCCTGCAGGAGCGGCTGTGGGTGGAGAGCGGTAGTAGCACCCCCCACCTGCGCGACCTGTTGATCGCCCTGCAAACCCTCAGCGGCAGCACCATGCGGGTGTCGTTGGGTGAACTGGCCGGGGGCAAGCGGGTGCGGTTGCAGTTGGTGGAGGAATCCCCAGACCGGCTCGAGGCCCCTCCCCTTCCCTAGGTGCGCCCCGTCCCTAGCCCCTCTCCCCTAGGGCTAGTGGCAGCTAGTCTCTAGGGGTACTACAGGTAGGGCTTCTTGGCGGCTGTGGCATCAGCTGGCGAAGTCGCCCCAACGCCGGACCTTGCGTCGGCCCGTGAGGCGGTCCTCGAGCAGGCCTTGGAGCGCCATTTCGGCTGGTCGGAATTTCGGCCAGGGCAGCGCCCCGTGGTCGAGGCTTTGCTAGCCGGCCAGGATTGTTTGGCCGTGCTGCCCACGGGGGGCGGCAAGTCGCTTTGTTACCAGCTCCCTGCCCTGGTGCGGCAAGGCTTGGTGCTGGTGATTTCCCCCCTGGTGGCCCTCATGCAGGACCAGGTGAGGCAACTGGAGCGACGCGGCATCCCCGCTGCCTGCATGCACCGCGGCCTTAGCACCCCTGAACGGCGCCAACTGCTGCAGCGCCTGCGGGACAACCGCCTGCGGCTGCTCTATTTGGCCCCCGAGCGGCTGCAGGCGGAGGCCACCCGCCAATTGCTCGACGACGTGCTCGCTTCGGGGCGCTTGGTGGCCTTGGCGGTGGATGAGGCCCACTGCATCAGTGCCTGGGGTCACGACTTTCGCCCCGATTACCGGCGGCTGGGCCAGTTGCGCAGCCTCTGTCCAGGGGTCCCTTTGGTGGCCCTCAGTGCGACCGCCGCTCCCCAGGTGCGCGCCGACATCATTCGCCTGTTGCAACTGCGGCGTCCGTTGATTCAGGTGCGATCGGCCCGGCGCACCAACCTGGTGTATGCGATGCACCGGCGGCCGGATGACCCCCTAGCCCAGGTGCTGGAGGCGGCCCAGGCCGCCAGGGGGGCTGTGCTCATCTATGCCCGCACCCGGCGTTCGGTGGAGCAGTGGGCAGCTCGCCTGACGGCGGCGGGCCTGGAGGCCATCGCCTATCACGCCGGGATGGATCCGGAGAGTCGTCAACTGGCCCTCGAGCATTTCCAAACCCAGCCCAGACCTGTGCTTGTGGCCACCGTGGCCTTTGGCATGGGCGTGGATCGGCCGGATGTGGGCTTGGTGTTGCATTTGGATTTACCGGCCAGTGCCGAGGGCTATCTCCAGGAATCGGGCCGGGCCGGGCGGGATGGCCAACTGGCCCACTGCCTGGTGCTCTTCGATCCAGCCGATCGCACCAGCCTGGGCTGGGCGATTCGTGCCGCCGGCACCCAACTGGACACCCAGGCGTTGGGCCCGGAGCAACGCCGCCAGGAGCAGCATCGGCTCGAATTGGCCCAGCGCCAGTTGCGGCGCATGGAATCCGTGGCGGAGGACGAGGGGTGCCGAGAACAGGCCCTCCTGCTGGCGGTGGGGGAGCTGGCTACCGCCTGCGGGCGCTGCGACAACTGCCAGCGGCAAGCCCAACGGGTGGATTGGTCTGAGCAGGCATCCCAGGTGCTTGAAGCGGTTTCGGCCCGCAATGGCCGGGATCTAAGGCTTCTGGCCGAAGACCTGGCCTCCGGGCGTTCCTCGGGGGAAGACCAGCGCTGGGC
>CAMDSS010000131.1 GCA_945907085.1 Cyanobium sp. NIES-981
CTGCAACTGGCCGCCTGGGGCGACCCCATGGGCGACGGCCTGGACTGGCTTGATCCCCCACCCGCTGCCCCCCTGCTGGAGGCCAGGGATCTTTTGCTGCAGCTGGGAGCCATCGATGCCAAAGGCACCCTGCTGCCCCACGGCCAGCACCTGGCCCAGCTCGGGCTGCACCCCAGGCTTGCCCACATGCTGCTGAAGGGCCAAGCCATGCAAAGCCTGGATCTGGCCTGCGAGTTGGCCGCCTTATTGAGTGAGCGGGATCCGCTCAAACCCGACGAGGCCGGATCCGATCTCATGCCCCGCCTCGACTGGTTGCGCCGCCAGTCCGGCCGATCCCCCCTGCGCCAACTCCAGGAGCAATGGCACCGCCAGGTGATCTCCTTACATCCAGGCCCGGGGGAGGCCAAACTCCGGCCAGAAACGGAAGCCCCAAAAGCTTCAACTCCAGAGGCAGCAATCGCCGCCCGACTGGTCAGCCTGGCCTACCCGGAGCGGGTGGCCCTCGCCCGTGCTGGCAGCAGCCATCGTTTCTTGATGCGCGGTGGGCGGGGCGCCTTGCTGCACCCCAGCGATCCCCTGGTGGGTTGTGAAGCCCTGGCGATTGCCACGGCCGACGGCCAGGGGAGCGATGCCCGGATCGGCCTAGCCCTGCCGATCGCCCGGGACGAGCTCGTGGCCCTCGCCGAAGCGGGCGCCGGCCAATGGCAGTGCACGGCCCAATGGGATGGCGCCAGCCAGCGGGTGCGCTGTGAGCAAACCCTGCAGCTGGGCGCCCTCGTGCTGGACAGGCGGCCCTGGCATGGGCCCAGCGGCGAGCTGGTGCGCCAAGCCCTCCTCGAGGGGCTGGCGGAACTGGGTCTTGGCGCCCTCCCCTGGAGTGACCGGAGCCGCCAACTGCAACAGCGCCTGGCCCTAGCCCACCAGCACCTGGGGGAACCCTGGCCCAATGGCCACCTCGACCATTTGCTCACCCACCTCGACCAGTGGCTTGGCCCCCATCTCGAAGGACTGCGCAGCCTGGACGAGCTCAAGGGTCTCGACCTCTTTGAAGCCCTCTGGGGGGAAGCGCCTTGGCGGCTTCGCACAGAGCTGGACGATTTGCTCCCATCCGCCCTGGGGGTGCCCTCGGGTCGCGATGTTCCGTTGGATTACGCCAACGGCGCGCCGGTTCTGGCGGTGAAGCTGCAAGAGATGTTTGGCGCCACCCGCACCCCCACGGTGCTGGGAGGCCAGCTCCCGGTGACGGTGCATCTGCTCACGCCCGCGGGCCGGCCGGCCGCAATCACCCAAGACTTAGCCGGCTTCTGGGCCGGCAGCTACCAGGAGGTGCGCCGCGACCTCAGGGGCCGTTATCCCAAGCACCCCTGGCCGGAGGATCCCACCCAGGCGATCGCCACCGCCCTCACCAAGGCCCGCCTAAGCCAAGCCCGACTTACCAAAAGCTGACTGGCGAAGGCCCGTCTCAATCCAAAAGGTGACCAAAGCCGAAGTGGCGCAGGCCCTCGACGATCCCCACGCAGCCATGGCCTTGGGCCAGATAGATGCCCTGGAGCCGGGGCAATGCCGCCAACAGATCGGGCTCGGCATTGCCCACCATCACCCCGGAAAGGCCCGTTTCGAACATGGCCAAATCATTGAGACTGTCCCCGGCGGTGACCACCCGATCCGCCTCGATGGCCAGCACGTCGAGCAACGCCAGCAAAGTGGAGCCTTTGTTGACGCCTGCCGGAAGCACGTCGAGGTACTGGTTGTCCGACAGCAGGCAATCCACCCCGTGCTGCTCGATTTGGGCAATGAGGCCGTGATCAAACGTTTCGGGGTCGTAGTAGTAAGCCAGGCGACGTTCGGAGCTGATCGGCTGAGAAGACAGACCTTTGGCCCCATCCAGGAGCGCCCGGACGGGCCCATGCTTGCCCTCCCAGCGTTGCTGAATCGGATCCACCGCCAAGGAGAGCAGCTCGAAGCTGGCCCCGCAGGCCACGGTGCAGCCCACATCGCCAATCACGAGATGGGGGGCTCGCAGACCCAAGTCCTCGTCTTGAACCAAAAGCCGATCGATCGAACCCAGATCCCGCCCCGTGCAAAACACGTGCAGCACCCGATGCCGCTGGCGTTCCAGCCAGCCATAGAAGGCGCGGCGCTCGGCCAGAGGGCCCCCCAGCAAGGTGCCATCGAGGTCGGTGACAAGCACCAATTCGGGATGGTCGGGCAGGGGAGCCGAAAGCTCCTGCAGCAAAAGCTGGCGGGGGTGAAGGTTGCTCGCCGTCGTCATGGATCCCCGCAAGGCTGGGCCACCCATGGGGAGGCGAGACTGGCTGCTAACAGCCACCCCTAGTTTGGCCCGCTTCTACGTCAAAAATCGCCGGGATGGATCCAGGCTCCTGAGCAGCGCCCTGGTGATCACGGCCGCAGGCCTCATCCGAATCGACCATCCCGCAGGGCGCGTGGTGGCCCTGGTGGCAGGGCTGATCAGCCTCTACTGGTGGGGCTGCTACCGCAAGCTCGCGTCATGAGCGGTAGCGGCGAAACCTCTGCCATCCCCCGTTACGGCGTCAGCGAACTCACCCAAGCCATCGGCAGCTTGCTCGAGCGGGGCTTTGCCCCCCGCTTTCTGCTGGATGCCACGGTCAGCAGGCCCCAAACCAAAAAGGGGCATCTGTGGCTCACCCTGGTCGATGGGCAAGCGTCCATCTCCGGGGTGGTGTGGGCCTCCCAGTTGGCCAAGCTCAGCTTTGTGCCCGCCGAGGGTGACGGGGTTGTGGTGGTTGGCAAGCTCAATTTCTGGGCGAGTCGCGCCACCCTTTGCGTCCAGGTACTGGATGTGCGGCCCAGCCTCAGCGGCGTACTGCGCCAATTTGAACGGGTGCGGGAGCTCTTAAGCGACGAGGGCCTGCTGGATCCCCTGCTCAAGCGGCCCTTGCCCGCCGTACCCCAGCGGATCGCCCTGCTCACCAGCGTGCCGAGCTCAGCCCTGGCCGACATGCTCCGCACGGCAGCCGAGCGCTGGCCCGCTGCCGAGGTGATCGTGGTGCCCATTCCGGTGCAGGGCTCCGTGGAAGCCCAAATCTGTGCCGCCGTTGAACGGGTGGGGACCCAGGCACAAGAGCTGGGAATTGACGCCCTGGTGCTGGCCCGGGGCGGGGGCAGCCGGGAGGACTTAGCCGTCTTCGATGGTGAACAACTGGCCCGATGCATCACGGCATGCCCCATCCCTGTGGTCAGTGGCGTGGGCCATGAAGACGACACCACCATCTGTGATCTGGTCGCCGATTACCGCGCCGCCACCCCCACGGCCGCCCTGATCGCCCTGCTGCCCGATCGATCCATGGCCTTGCAGGGCATCAGCCAGCTGAAACGCCATGTTCGCGATGTGATCCAGTTCCAGGTGCAGGGCTGCAAACACCAACTTCAAAGCCAATGGGAACGCCTGCTGGGGCTCCACCCCCAGCATCTCTTGCAACGGGAACGACAACTGCTGGACCACCGGCGCCAGTTGCTGCAGGCCCTATCCCCCCAGCACCTGCTCGGTAGGGGATTCAGCCTGGTGCGGGATGGCCAGGGACAGATCGTCAGTTCCGTTGGCCAACTCAAAGCCGGCGATGGGGTGATGATCGAACTTGCCGACGGTGCCCTGGATGCCACGGTGGGACACATTCATCGCCATCAACCATGCCCAGGGCAACCAAAAGCAAAACCAAATCGGAGCTCCCCGACCCGGAGGATGGGCAAGGCGGCAACGGAGTCGCTGCCGACCTGAGCTACAACGAAGCGCGTACGGCCCTAGAGCTGACCTTGGCGCAATTGCAATCCGCCAACTTGGACGTGGAGGCCATGGCCGGCCTCTACCAACGGGCCCAGGCCTATGCGAACCGCTGTCAAACCGTGCTCGATGCCGTGGAGCAACAGGTCATGCTTTGGGACAGCAGCGATCCGAAGGCAAAACCAGAGCCCTACCAACCATGACATCAGACAGCCAAGCTGAAACCCCAAGACCCCTGCCGTGGCTGAAGTGGGTGTACCTAGCGCTCGCCATCGCTGGGGCCATTTTCCCGTGGCTAGCCAACCTGGACTTCATGCAGGCCACGGGCGGCGCCAGCTTCAATCTGGGCCTATTTGTGAGCCAGGCCAATGCCAATCCCGCAGCCCAGTCGCTGTCAAGGGACCTCGCCATCGGCGCCACCGCCGTGGTGATTTGGATCGTGCAGGAAAGCAGGCGCATCAAGATGCGCGGATTGGTGTGGGTGCTCCTGAGCTGCATCACGGTTGCCTTTGCCTTCGGTGCGCCCCTCTTTCTCTACCTGCGCGAAAGACGCCTGGAAGAGCTCTGGATCGAAGAGCAAAACCCCTAAAGGCCAACAGCCTTAATTGCGCTCGTCATCGACGACCTCCACATCAATCGTTGCCGTGCTGGCATCGATGAACTCAGCAGAGCCAGAGGCTCCACTGCCATTGGCCAGGGAGGCTCCACAGGCCGGGCAGGCGTCCAGGCCGCTGCTGACGAAACCACAAGCTGGACAGGGCTTTAAACGGCGTTGGAGTAACTGCCAGCCGACAAAGCCGCCGATCCCCAAGATCAGGGGCAGCACCAAGATAGTGAGGGTTAAACCCTCGGCTAGGTCGAGGAAAAGACGACCAAACGTGCCGGGAGCGAGCAGGAGCAGGCCTCCAACAGCGATCCACACCCAGGGAATTTTGCGTTCCATCGTCGGATGCCTAAACCGCTACAACCATCCTCACCCCTAGCGAGGCAGTTGGGGTGGTTCGCGGGAAGGCCCCCGCAGGAGAACCAGAGAGAGACATTGGCCGTAGTAGAGGACCACTCCCACAAGCCAGACCCAAAGCGTGAGTACCAGCACACCGCCAATGACGCCGTAGGCCTGGAAACGGAGTCCAAGCAAAAATAAGACGCGTCCAAGCAGAACGTTCAAGACAGTCAGAGCAATACTGATCAGAAGCGCACCAGGGATCAGGGGACGCCATCGAATGCGCCGCGATGGCAAGACCCAGAGCAGCAACAAGGACGCGAAAAAAGTTAGTGAAAGTGAAAAGATCAGATCGATGCCGAAGGAAACAGGCCGCTGAAAAGAAAAAGAAGCCGGCCAAAGCTGGAACACCCACTGATTCAGGGAAAGGGCTCCCAGCAATCTGCTATTTGTAATCAGCTGATCGACAGAAATAAACATGGCAAACAACGAAACAAGCCCGATAGCCTTCAATCGGAGCTGGACATAGCGGCGAACAAGGGTCTGCCATACCATGCCCTCAAAGCCAAAAGGCCGATTCCACCAAAGGCGATCTGCTCCACGCTGGAGGGTGAGATAGGCATTGCTAGAAGTGAGCAACAACACCACAACACCCAACAGTCCAGCGCCAAAACCCTGACGCATAAAGCGCAGCAACGTGGCCGAAAACAGAGCCATCGCCGAATCAGGCAAAACCTCCGAGGCAATGGAAATCAAGCGCTCTGTCACACCTTCATCGCGACCAAGAATCCGCGCGGCCAAGGAAAGGGCAATCAGCAGGATCGGCAAAAAAGACTGAAGACTGTGGTATGCGAAAGCCGCACTCAGATCAACACAGTCGTGACGCAGCCACAAGCGATAGGCCCGCCAAAATGGCAACAGGCGGGATAATCGAGCAGAAGAGAAAAGCAACGGGCATCGCCCCGGCATGGGCGAATGGCAAAGCGTAGGGGGAGCCTAACTCGGGGTCCAAACAGCCAACAAAAAAGCCACCCTCTCGGGTGGCTTTTCGTCTCAGCCGCTGCTCCCATCAAAGGAGGCCAGCTGCTTGAGCTTGGATGGATGAATGTTTTACCTGGCATCGAGCTATCTTCTCAGGGGGCTACCCCCCAAATA
>CAMDSS010000132.1 GCA_945907085.1 Cyanobium sp. NIES-981
ACGGCCTTGGGATCCTCATCCGAACCCACCCGCAGAGCCTTGACCCGCGAGTTCTGGGTAGTGGGTGCGTATTTCAGGAGGGGCAGGGCCACGCGACTTCAGCTTCACTCGCCTCGGATCGTAGAAGTGCGGCCTGGGCTGGGTCCGCCGCGTTGAGGCAGGACTCACAGTCCGTAACGTTCAACGCGCTTTCCGCTGGGCCGCTGGTTAGGGCGGCTTGTTAGGCCAGCCGGGTCTCCACGCAGAAGGAGGCCGTGTTCGAGAGGCCTTCCACCGTGCTGGTGCGCAAGCGGACGTTGGGCCCCGCAAAGCTGAAGCGTTCCAGGCTGTTCATCGTTTCGTAGCTGGTGGTGAGCAGCAGCTCGTCGCGTTCATCCATGGCGAAGTGTCCAGCCACGGGGGCAGTTTCCGCGTAGCCCCGATCCCGAAGCAGCAACCCTTGGCGGCCATGGCCATCGGTGGGGATCAGGCCGAAAACGCTTTCCCCTTCATGGGCCTCGCCGGCTTTGTCCCAGGCCATCGACGCGTTCCAGGTCACCCGGCAACCTCCGGCAAGGGCAGCGGGATCTTCGCCATGCAGCTCAGCGATGGCGATCAGCCGGGGGTCAGACGCGTCAAGTTCGACCACCTCAATGAAGGATCCGCCCGCTTCGGCCCGGCGGTGCAGCAGGTGGTGGCTGCTGCGCTGGGAGCGCCAACGGCCGCAGCTCAACCGGAAAAAACCGATGGCATCGGCGATGGCTGGACTCGAAACGGCTGAACTCATGGCGAAGGTGCTGGGGGCTCTCCAGGTAAAGGCGTTGTTGGAGGGATGATCGCAAGCCGGTTGTCGGCTGAAGCAGTGGCCCAGGTGATGAGGTCCCTGAGCTCCAGGTCCAGGGGGCCGCGCCCGAGGGGCTGGGCGATGGCCTCCAGTTGATGGGCCGTTGCTACCAGTTGATCGGCGAAGGCGCGGGCGAAATCCACGTCGCCGGCTAGGGCTTCCTGCCCTAGCGCCCAGGCCACGAGGGTGGCGTGATCGGGAATGGTTTCTTGCTGGGACCCTCCCCCATGGGTAGCGCCTGTTATGGCTTGGAGGGTGCGCAGCCCATGGGCGAGCAGCCGCAGGTGGTGGCGCTCCAGGACGGGCAGAAGCGTGGCCTCCAGTTCGGCCAGCTCGCTTTCCGAGAGCGGGCTTCTAGGTGGCGTCACGCGGCACCAATCGGAACCCACAGGAGTGGCCCTGCTCGAATCGCCATTGCACCCGTTCCACCTGGCAGTCAGGGAAGGTGTGGCGAATCAACTGGAGTTCCTGGTCGCAGACGCAGGGGAACTGCTCGGCGATGCGCATCACAGAACAGTGGAACTCACTCATCACCCAGCCGTCGCCGTCGGCGCTGTATTCCGCCACATAGCCCTCGTGGCGACGCAGGTCGACCAGGCGCTCGAGTCGCTCCCGGAGGCTGCCCTGGCCAACCCGGTCGCGATAGTCGTTGGCTTTTTGGAGAGCCTGGTGCTCCAGCAGGTTTTGGACCAGTTCTGGCGGCAGGCTGCCGGCCATCGACTCCAGCAAACTCAGGGCGAAATGCTCACTGCCATCGGGGAATTGTCCCTGGCCTTTGTCGGTGAGATGCCAGCGGTTGCTTGGCCTGCCGGGCCCCTCGGGGGCTGGGCAGGCCTGCACGAGGCCGTCCTCTTCCAGGCTGCGCAAATGGCGGCGCATCACCTGAACCGACACGGCAAGGGAGTCAGCTAATTCGGCGGCGGTGGCCTCGCCTTTGCGCAAAAGAAGAGTTAGGGCCGCCGTGCGGGTGGGAGCTTGAACGCTCTCTGCTTGGGCCGCTGGGGCAGTTTTGGCGGCGCCCATCGCAGTCACCGATCCCCCACGCCAACCATTTCCCACACGATGCCACGCCCGTTGCAGGATTGGGGCTTCGGCGCGGAGGGATCCTTTGGGTCGAGGGGCAGGAGGCACAATGGCGCCAACCCCAACGCCCGGCCATTTGCCCTAGGCTCAAAAAGTATCGAAACCAATGGGTTTCGTAACTGGGTTGGGCGGGTTCCAAGCCCCTTTGATCGCTCTCTTTCGCGACCCCTTTTCGTTATGTCCGACGCTGCGGCCAATTCCTCGCCTGCCGGTGCTGCTCCTGGTGCATCCACAGCCTCTGACAGCCTTGATGTGATCCGTAAGTTTGCCGAAACCTACGCCCAGCGCACTGGCACCTATTTCTGCAGCGACCCTGGCGTCACGGCCGTTGTGCTGGCCGGATTGGCCAAACACAAAGATGAACTTGGCGGCGCCCTCTGCCCTTGCCGCCATTACGAAGATAAGGAGGCGGAAGTGTCCCAGGCCTTTTGGAATTGTCCCTGTGTACCCATGCGTGAGCGCAAGGAATGTCACTGCATGCTTTTTCTCACCGAAGACAACGCGTTCCGTGGTGAGCAGCAGACCATCAGTCTGGACGAGGTGAAAACCCTGTCCGCCGGATAGGCGGATCCATCCCATGAGCACCGCTGCCACCGTTGGCGATTTGGTTTCCCAGCCGTACAAATACGGCTTCGTAACCGACATCCAAACTGAAAAAATTGCCAAGGGCCTCAGTGAAGACGTGGTCCGGTTGATTTCAGCGAAAAAGGAGGAGCCCTCCTTTTTGCTCGACTTTCGGCTGAAGGCCTATAAGCAGTGGCTCAAGATGGAAGAGCCCGATTGGGCAGCCTTGGGCCATCCCAAGATTGATTACCAAGAGATTATTTACTACGCTGCTCCTAAGCAGAAGGATAAAAAAGCCAGCCTCGATGAGGTAGATCCCAAGCTGCTGGAAACCTTTGAGAAGCTTGGTATTCCCCTCAGTGAACAAAAGCGTCTTTCAAATGTGGCAGTGGATGCCGTTTTCGATAGCGTTTCAATCGCGACAACCTACAAAGAAAAGCTGGCTGAGCATGGGGTGATTTTTTGCTCGATCAGCGAAGCTGTGAAGGAGCATGCCGATCTGGTCGAACGCTATTTGGGAACTGTTGTTCCCACCAATGACAATTATTTTGCGGCTTTAAACTCGGCGGTCTTCAGTGACGGGTCGTTCGTTTTTATTCCCAAGGGTGTGGAATGCCCGATGGAACTCTCCACCTACTTCCGGATTAATTCGGCGGATACCGGCCAATTTGAGCGTACCTTGATTGTGGCTGAGGAAGGGGCCTCGGTGAGCTATCTCGAGGGATGCACGGCTCCGATGTTTGACACGAACCAGCTGCATGCGGCCGTGGTTGAGCTGGTGACCCTCGACGACGCATCAATTAAATACTCCACTGTTCAGAACTGGTACGCCGGTGATGAAAATGGTGTGGGTGGTATTTACAATTTCGTGACCAAGCGGGGCCAGTGCCGTGGGGCCCGCAGCAAAATTAGCTGGACCCAGGTGGAAACCGGTTCGGCCATTACTTGGAAATACCCCAGCTGTGTGCTTCAGGGTGCCGATTCTGTGGGTGAGTTTTATTCCGTAGCCCTCACGAATCACCGCCAGCAGGCCGATACCGGCACCAAGATGATCCACTTGGGCCCCCGCACCCTCTCGACGATCGTGAGCAAGGGCATCAGCGCTGGCCACTCCTCCAATAGCTACCGGGGTCTGGTCCAAATGGGCACCAAGGCCATCGGAGCCAAGAACTACAGCCAGTGCGATTCGATGTTGATCGGCGACCAGGCCGCCGCCAATACCTATCCCTATATTCGTTCCCAGCAACCGGATGCGGCCGTGGAGCATGAGGCCAGCACTTGCCGCATTTCCGCCGACCAACTCTTCTACCTGCAGAGTCGCGGTATTGGCTTTGAGGAAGCTGTTTCGATGATGGTGAGCGGCTTTTGCCGCGATGTTTTCAACCAGTTGCCGATGGAGTTTGCGGCTGAGGCCGACAAGCTGCTGGCCCTGAAGCTTGAGGGCTCGGTGGGATAGCTCGCCAGCCCTTTCGCCAGTTTCAAGTTGTTCTGCCCATTCGTTCGTCTTCCCATCTTCCGTTTCCTGTGATTCGCCCCGACGCCCCTGTTCTGCTTGAGATCAGCGATCTCTGTGCCCGTGTGGAGGATCAGCCGATCCTTAAAGGGGTCAATCTGACGATTCGCGCTGGAGAGATTCATGCGGTGATGGGCCGCAATGGCAGTGGCAAAAGCACCCTTTCCAAGGTTTTGGCGGGCCATCCTGCCTACACCGTGACAGCCGGTTCCGTGCTGTATCGGGGGGAGAACCTCTTGGAGCTGGCCCCGGAGCAACGGGCCCGCACCGGACTGTTCTTGGGTTTCCAATATCCGGTGGAAATTGCCGGTGTGAACAACCTGGAATTTTTGCGGGTGGCCACCAATGCCCGCAGAACGGAGCAGGGCTTGGACGAGCTCGACACCTTCGCTTTTGAAGATCTGGTGCGGGAGCGGCTCGGCGTGGTGCAAATGGATCCGGCCTTCCTGGAGAGGGGCCTCAATGAGGGCTTTTCCGGAGGCGAGAAAAAGCGCAATGAGATCCTGCAAATGGCCCTGCTGGAGCCCTTGGTTGCCATCCTTGATGAAACCGATTCCGGCCTGGATATCGATGCGCTCCGGATCGTTGCCGGGGGGGTGAACCAGTTGGCGGGCCCCGACAACGCCACCCTGTTGGTGACCCACTACCAGCGCCTGCTGGATCTGATTACCCCGGATTACGTGCACGTCATGGCGGCGGGCCGGATTCTGCGCACCGGCGGCAAGGACTTGGCCCTCGAGCTGGAGCGCGATGGCTACGACTGGGTGGATCAGGAGTTGGCCCGCCTTGGCGCGGAGCCGGCGGAGGTGGGTTGATGCCCCTGCTTTCTGTGCAATCCCCGTTGCCCTGGCTGGCTGAATTAGCCGGGGCGCCGTTGCCCAATCGGCGCGAGGAGGCCTGGCGGTTCACCGACCTCGCCCCCTTGAGGGATTTGGAACCCACCCTCTTGCCGGTGGTTGATCCCCTGGCGGGGATCCCGTTGCCCAAGGGCGTTAGCCGCCTGGGCCCTGGGGAATGGACTCCTCTGTTGGACGCGAGCCTGGTGGCCACCGGCAGTGAGGCCGC
This sequence comes from Cyanobium sp. NIES-981, assembly GCA_945907085.1. Classification (GTDB taxonomy): domain Bacteria; phylum Cyanobacteriota; class Cyanobacteriia; order PCC-6307; family Cyanobiaceae; genus Cyanobium_A. The sequence continues at coordinate 5,049 of CAMDSS010000132.1, forward strand.
TTGGCCGGTAGGCCTGAATCGGGCAGCGGATCCCCAGGTGCTGGCCCTGCGGGTCACGGGCGAAGCTGATCCGTTGGAGCTGGCCTGGGATGCGGGCAGGACCAAGGGCTTGGCTGCCTTGCGGGTCCTGCTGGTCTTGGAGCCGGGCTCAAGTCTGGATGTCCTGCAGGTGGTGAGCTCAAGCGGAGCCAATTGCACCAGCTTGATCACGGAGGTGCTGTTGGCGGAGAACGCCCGACTCAATCTTGGCGTTCTGGCCCTTGGCCACGGGATGGCCAGCCTGTTGGCTCATATAGCCGTGAAACAGGAGCCTGGCAGCGCCCTCAGCTGCACCACGGCAACCGCGGGGTGGGGGTTGGTGCGCCTGGAGCCCCGGGTGATGCAAAGCGCTGGCTCTGCCCAGACCCGCCTGCGGGGACTCCAGATGGTGGATGGTCAGCAGCTCGCCGATACCCACAGTTTGATGTCGTTTGGGGGCCCGGCAGGCGAGCTCGACCAGGTCCACAAAGTGGTGGCCAATGGCTCGGGCCGCAGTGTGTTCAATGGCGCGGTGAAGGTGCCCCAGGCTGCCCAGCAAACCAATGCGTCCCAGCTCAGCCGCAGCCTGCTGCTCTCGGATCGCGCCCGGGTGGATACCAAGCCAGAGCTCGAAATCGTTGCCGATGATGTGAAGTGCGCCCATGGCGCCACGGTGAGCCAGCTCCAAGCCAGCGAATTGTTTTATCTGCAGAGTCGGGGGATTGGGGCGGATCAGGCAGCCCACCT
>CAMDSS010000133.1 GCA_945907085.1 Cyanobium sp. NIES-981
GCGTCGATCTCCTTCTCGATCGCCTTGAGCTCCTCGGGGGTGGCCAGCTGTTGGCTCACCAGGTGGGCGGCAAGCTGCTTGATGGGATCACGCTTGGCCCAAAACTCCTTCTCCTCCGCAGCCCGCAGCTCATCGGGGTCGGCCAGGGAGTGGCCACGGAAGCGGTAGGTGAGGCATTCGAGCACCGTGGGGCCTTCCCCAGCCCGGGCCCGTTCAACGGCGCGCTGGGCGGCGGCCCGAACGGCCAGCACATCCATGCCATCCACCTCTTCACCGGCCATGCCGAAGGCCGCAGCCTTGCGCCAAATCTCGGGGTCACTGGTGGCGCGGTTGTGGTCCATGCCAATGGCCCACTTGTTGTTCTCCACCACAAACAGGATCGGCAACTTCCAGAGGGCCGCCATGTTGAGGCACTCGTAGAACTGGCCGATATTGCAGGTGCCATCGCCAAAGAAGGCCGCGGTCACCGCATCGCTGCCCGCATCACCCAGGGCATCCCGCTTGTAGCGGCTGGTGAAAGCGGAGCCCAGGGCCACGGGGATGCCTTCACCGATGAAGGCATAACCGCCGAGCAGGTGGTGTTCCTTGGAAAACAGGTGCATCGAACCACCGCGGCCCTTGCTGCAACCGGTCTCCTTGCCGAATAGCTCACTCATCACTTCCCGGGCCGGCACCCCGCAGCTGAGGGCATGGACGTGGTCGCGGTAGGTGCTGCAAAACCAGTCGTGCTGCATCTTCATCGCTTTGATGACGCCCGTGCTGACGGCCTCCTGGCCGTTGTAAAGGTGCACGAAGCCAAACATCTTGCCCCGGTAATACATCTCGGCGCACTTGTCTTCGAAGCGCCGACCCAGGGTCATGTCGCGGTAGAGCAGCAGGCCCTCATCACGGGTCACCGTGGCGGGAGTCGCGGGATACAAGTTCTCAAGACGCTCAGCATGGGGACCGGCCACGTGGGTGGAGTCGGCCGAACAGGAGGGGACCCCAGAGGCGGCCGCCATGTCCTGACCCATATCTGCCTGTGTCATGCCGGGTGCGAAATCGGGTGCTGAATCGGGCGCCTATCAGAGACGGCTGATGCGACAGGGACTGTACGGGGTCCAGCACCAGCCAGCGCGGCAATGGCTGCCAAAACCGCTGACCCTGCCTAAAGTTCAGCCCTGCCTAATGTCACCAGCCAAAGGACGGACCAGGTTGGAACTACCGATTGATCACTTCCGGCTGCTTGGCGTGGGGCCAACCACCGATGCCCAATCGGTTCTGCGCACCCTGCAGCAACGGCTTGACCGCGCCCCAGACCAGGGGTTCACCGAAGAAACCCTCCAGTCCCGCGAGGAACTGCTGCGCGCCAGCGCCGACCTGCTCAGCGATGCCAACCGTCGCCTCGCCTACGAAACCGACCTCACCGCCATCTCCAGCGGCAGCGGCGCCACCATCGCCGCCCTCGATGTGCCCAGCTCCAACGAGGTGGGCGGACTTCTGCTCCTTTTGGAGGCTGGTCAGCCCCTCGAGTGTTTCGAACTCGCCAGCCGGGCCCTCCAACCGCCCCAGGCGCCAGCCCTGGGCAGCAGCCGCGAAGCGGATTTGACCTTGCTGGCCGGGCTCTCCTGTCTGGCGGCGGCCGCCGATCAACACCAACGGCGCCGCTACGAAAGTTCCGCCCAAACCCTCAGACAGGGTCTGCAGCTTTTGCAACGCATGGGCCAACTCCCCGCCCTGCGCCATCAAATCAACCAGGAGCTCGAGGGCCTCACCCCCTTCCGCGTGCTCGATTTGCTCAGCCGCAATCTCACCGCCGTCAGCGAGCGCGCCGAGGGCTTGGCCCTGCTCGAACAGCTGGTCCAACGCAGGGGCGGCCTGGAGGGGAACAACGACCCAAGCCTGTCGGGCGAAGAATTCCAAGCCTTTTTCAAACAAATCCGCGCCTTCCTCACCGTGCAGGAGCAGGTGGATCTGTTCAGCCGCTGGGCCGATGACTCCCGGGATGCGGGCGCCCCTAGGGCAGGCTCGAAGGCTGCTGATTTCTTGGCCACCACAGCGCTCACCGCGTCGGGCTTTGGCCAGCGCAAACCCGAGCGGATTGCCGCCGCCAAGGCGCGGCTGCAAGCCAGTGGCACCGAAGGGACCCAACCGCTGCTGGCCTGCTTGCACCTGCTGCTGGGGGAGGTGGATCAGGCCCACCAAGCCTTCGCAGAGGGCGCCTCCGGTGAATTGAAGCAGTGGGCCGCCAAGCAAAGCGCCGATCCCCTGGCCCAGCTCTGCGCCTACTGCAGCGACTGGCTCTCGAGAGACGTGCTTCCGGGCTACCGCGATCTCGAGGCCTACTTCGCTGACCTCGAGGCCTACTTCGCTGACCGGGACGTGCAGGCCTACGTGGAAGGCCAGGAGCCCCCATCGGGCCCAGCCAGCGCCAGCCCCCAGCCCTCGGTTTTCGGGGCGGCCTCCGACTTCCTCAGTGGCTTCACCAATCCCTTCGCCAGCGACCCAGCCCAGGGCCCGAGCGGCAGCCCATCAGCCGATTTGCCGGCAAGCGCCCAAAAGGCTCCTGATCCAGGCGAGCAGCTGGACGAGGGCGATCTCGATGACCCCCAAGAACCCTGGCTAGACGCTTGGCTACCCCAGTGGCATTGGCCGGAGAATTTGCGCTGGCAAACCGAATGGCAATTGCGCTGGCCAACCCTGCCTGCAATCCAACTGCCCAGCAAGCGTCAGCTTGGCTTTGGTGGCGCTGGCGTGGTGGTAGTTGCCCTCGTTGCCACCGCCCTGGTGCGCAGCCGCTCCCATGGGCCCAAACCCCAGCCGCCCCAGCCCCCGGTGGCCCTGCAGCCCGTTCCGGCCACCAAGCCAGTCCCCAAAACCGCTCCGGCAGCACCCTTGAGCGCCCCGGAACCCAGCGACGCCCAAATCCAGGCCCTGCTTGAGGCATGGCTGAATGCCAAGGCTGCCCTGCTCGCTGGCAAAACCAGCACGATCCCGCTGGCGGCCATGGCCCGCCCCAGCCAGATCGAGCGCCTCGAGGCGACCGTGGCCGCCGATCAAAACCGAGGTGAAACCGAGGCGATCACCACCAAGATCCAATCCTTTGCGGTGGATGAGCGCAGCCCCGCCCGTATCGCTGCCACCGTGGACCTCGACTACAGCGAAACCCGCCTGGATCGCAGCGGCTCCGCCATCGGACCCGCGACCACCCTGCAACTGCGCAATCGCTACGTCTTTGCCCGGGACAACGGCAACTGGCGCCTGGTGAGCTTCCGGCGCGCTGCCGGCTAGCCAAGTTTTTACGATCGTTTGATTGCTGGGCCCCATTCCCTGGGCTCTGTCCCCGGGGCTCCGGCCCCACCCTTCGCTACCTACTGATGTTTGACGAGCTTTCCCAGCGGTTTGAAGACGCTGTCAAAAGCCTGAGGGGCCAAGCCACCATCAGCGAGACCAACGTTGAAGGGGCCCTCAAGGAAGTCCGCCGGGCCCTGCTAGAGGCCGACGTCAGCCTGCCGGTGGTGCAGGAGTTTGTCGAAGAGGTGCGCCGCAAGGCCGTGGGCGCCGAAGTGGTGCGGGGCGTCAGCCCCGACCAGAAATTCATCCAGCTGGTGCATGGCCAACTGGTGGAGACCATGGGCGGCGAGAACGCGCCCCTCGCCAAGTCCAAAGGGGAAGGCGAAGGCCCCACGGTGGTGTTGATGGCGGGCCTGCAGGGAGCCGGCAAAACCACGGCCACCGCCAAACTTGGCCTGCACCTCAAGGAGCAGGGCCGTCGGCCGCTGCTGGTCGCCGCCGACGTCTACCGCCCCGCGGCCATCGACCAGCTGACCACCTTGGGCCGCCAAATCGGGGTGGAGGTGTTCAGCCTCGGGGCCGATGCCAAACCCGAAGCCATTGCTGCCGCAGGCCTGGCCAAGGCCAAGGAGGAAGGCTTCGACACCGTGCTGGTGGACACCGCCGGCCGGCTCCAAATCGATCAGTCGATGATGGAGGAGATGGTGCGGATCCGCGAAGCCACAGCCCCCGACGAGGTGCTGCTGGTGGTGGATTCCATGATTGGCCAGGAGGCCGCCAATCTCACCCGGGCCTTCCACGAGCAGGTGGGCATCACCGGTGCCGTGCTCACCAAGCTCGATGGCGATTCCAGGGGTGGCGCCGCCCTCTCGATCCGCAAGGTGAGTGGGGCACCGATCAAGTTCATCGGCACCGGCGAAAAGGTGGAGGCGCTACAACCCTTCCACCCCGAGCGGATGGCCAGCCGCATCCTCGGCATGGGCGACGTGCTCACCCTGGTGGAGAAGGCCCAGAAGGAGGTGGAACTGGCCGATGTGGAGCGGATGCAGCAGAAGCTGCAGGAAGCCTCCTTCGACTTCTCGGATTTCCTTCAACAGATGCGCCTGATCAAGCGCATGGGCTCCCTGGGGGGGCTGATGAAAATGATCCCGGGCATGAACAAGATCGACGACGGCATGCTCAAACAAGGGGAGCAGCAGCTCAAAAAAATTGAGGCCATGATCGGCTCGATGACCGAATCCGAGCGCAACCAGCCCGAGCTGCTCGCCTCCCAACCCTCCCGCCGGCGCCGGATTGCCTCGGGCAGCGGCCATACCCCCGCCGATGTGGACAAGGTGCTGGCCGACTTCCAAAAAATGCGGGGCTTCATGAAGCAAATGACCCGGGGCGGCATGCCTGGGATGCCCGGAATGCCCGGAATGGGGGGGATGCCAGGGATGGGTGGTATGCCCGGCATGGGTGGTATGCCCGGGATGGGAGGCATGCCTGGTATGCCGGGGATGGGGGGTGGTGGCTCCGCTAAATCCCACAAGCCCCCAAAGAAACGCAAGGGCTTCGGGCACCTCTGAGCACCCGAAGAGGTACATTGGTTCTCTGGAACACCTAGCGATTAGGCCTCGATGATCAAGCTTCGCCTGAAGCGGTTTGGCAAGAAGCGGGAAGCGAGCTTCCGCCTCGTAGCAACCAACAGCACCTCCCGCCGGGATGGCCGTCCGCTTGAAGAGCTCGGCTTCTACAACCCCCGCACCAAAGAAGCCCGCCTCGACACCGAGGCCATCCGGGTCCGCCTGAGCCAGGGCGCCCAGCCCACCGACACCGTTCTTTCCCTCCTGGAGAAAGGCGGTCTGATCGAAAAAACGGTCCGTCCTGCTGAAACCGTCGGCAAGAAAAAGCAAGCTGACGCCCGCGACGCTGCCGCCAAGCAGGCCAAGAAGGATGCCGAGGCTGCCGCTGCTGCCGCCAAGGCAGAAGCTGAAGCCGCCGCTGAAGCTGCCAAGGCCGAGGCCGAAGCAGCTGCGGCTACTGCCTCCGAAGCTCCTGCTGAAGACGCTCCTGCTGAAGCCTGAGCTCTGCTCCCATGGCTGAGCCCGAAGGGCTGATCAGCTTTCCCATCACCTTGCCCAATCCCGCGGCGGCCCTGGCCATCGCGGGTGACGAGCAGTCCACGGCCCTGCATCGCCTCGAAGCCCTCACCGGTGCTTCGATCGTGTTGCGGGGCTTGGATTTGGTCATTCGCGCCCGCCCCAGCCAGCTGGAGCGGGCGGCAGCCCTGGTGGAGTTGCTCCGCCCGCTGTGGGAAGAAGGCCAGGCCATCGGCCAGGTGGATATTCAAATCGCCCTTCAGGCCTTAGATACCGGCCGGGGGCAAGAACACCAGCAGATGGGGCGCCAGGTGCTGGCCAAAAGCCAACACGGCAAAGCGCTGCGGCCGCGCACCCTGAAGCAAAAGGCCTACGTCGAGGCCATGGAAGGCCACGACCTCACCCTGGCCCTGGGCCCTGCCGGCACAGGCAAAACCTTTTTGGCCAC
>CAMDSS010000134.1 GCA_945907085.1 Cyanobium sp. NIES-981
GGCGCTCACCACATCTTTAAAAGCAAAGCCTGCCTCTTCGAGCACGGCCTGCATGTTGCGCATCACCTGCTGCGATTCAATTGTGATGTCCCCATCGCCAACCTTCAGATTGGTTTCGGGATCAACAGGAAGCTGTCCTGTGATGAAGAGGGTGTTGCCCTTTTGAAATCCTTGGCTGTAGGAGGCAACAGGCTTGGGGAAGCGATCGCTATGAATCGCTCGACGGATGTCACCGGAAGCCATGGGAGGGGGCTGCTAGGGGTCTCTATTAAACGTAGGCAATGCCGGCCGAAGTGTCATCTCACGGCTATGTCAGGGTTTCCAGGCTGTAGCTGTTGCAACCTGCAACTGGATTGGCTTAATCGCCTTAGGTTTGACGAAACAAGCCATTCTTGGGCTAACGCAATGACCAGCACCAACCCCCTTGCCAGCAAGGCTCTCTCCACCCTGCTCCAAGGCAAGGTTGCCATTGTCACCGGTGGGAACAGCGGCATTGGCAAATCCATCGTCGAGTACTTGGCCGAGTTGGGGGCCAAGGTAGTCATCGACTACCGCTCCCATCCTGAGGCCACCGAGGCCCTGGAGGAGGAGATTGGTGCCTACGGCGGTTCGAGCTTTGGGGTGCAGGCCGACGTCGGCAAGCTGGAAGATCTTCAGCGGCTTGTTGATACCGCTGTCAGCAAATACGGCAAGCTCGACATCATGGTGAACAATGCCGGCATCGAGACACGCACCTCGATTCTGGACACCACACCCGATGACTTCGACAAGGTCTTGAACGTCAATTTGCGTGGCGTCTTCTTTGCCACCCAATACGCCGCCAAGCAGATGATCGCCCAGGGCAGCGGCGGTCGGATCATCAATATCTCATCGGTGCATGAGGATTGGCCGATGCCCAACAACACGCCCTATTGCGTCGCCAAAGGTGGCGTGCGGATGTTGACCCGCACGGCTGGCGTGGAGCTGGCTTCCAAGGGCGTGACGATCGTGAACGTGGGGCCAGGAGCGGTGGCCACCCCAATCAACGACTCGACCATGAACAACCCCGAGCTGCTGGCCAAGCTGAATGCGGCCATCCCGATGGGGCGGATGGCTCAACCCGAGGAGATCGCCAAGGTGGTGGGCTTCTTGGCAAGTGATGCGGCCAGCTACATCACCGCCACCTCGATCTTTGCCGATGGTGGCATCATGCAAAGCAGCCCTGGCCTCTAGGTATCGGTGAGGTTTACGCCGGAACAGATTGGGCGTTTACGCCATCGCCACCGGGGCTATCAGATCACTTTGGCAACAGAGGTGCTCCTGCTCCTTCTGTTGCCCCTGGCCCAAGGGCAGCCCTGGTTGCTGTCGGTGATGCTGGTGGTGCTGGCGCTGGTGCTCATCGTGTTCGTGAGCCGCTATTCGCCCCTCCGTCAAACCCGGCCGTTGATCTATGGGCTGGGGGCGTTGGCAATTGGCTTGGAAATTTTCTGGCATGGGGCGCTAATCCAAGCTCCCGGCCTGGGGCGAATGTTGACCGTGCCCCATGTGTTTGCGTGGTTGGTCTTTCTTTCGGTTGGGGTGTTCCGCAAGGTGAAAACCTTGGTTCGAGAGCCCTATGTGACCGTTTCGGTGGTGCTCGGTGCCGCCTCAGGCTATTTGCTGATCGGCTTGGCTGGTGGATTGCTGTTAACGGCCCTTTGGGCCGTCCAGCCCTCGGCCTTTGTGCTGGCTTCTTTGCCCCTTGTTAAGGCCGGTCATTCCATTGATTTGGCAGTGGCCCCGGCCCTGATGGCAGCTTCCTTCACGATGCTCACCACCGTGGGAACGACCGTTCTCAAAACCAGCAATGTGGCCGGCCAAGTGGTGACCACGGTGATCACCATCCTTGGCCAGCTGTATGTGGCGATCTTGATTGCTTTAATTCTTGGTCGCTATCACCGCCGAAGTACCTAATGGCGACCCTGCAACGCCGCCATCGCTTTTATGGCCATCTGCTCCTGCTTTCGCTCGGGGTGATGGTGCTGATTGCGTTCCCCTATCCAGTTCGTCGACTCTCGGTTCTCTGTTCTGAAGTCCTCATCCTGATGCTCACCTTTGAGCTGGGGAGGCCATTGCGCCCGCGCCAGCAAAAGCGTCACTGGTATGACAATGCCTACCGTCTGATTGGACTTGCCGCCTTTGGTTTCCAGTTGCTGTGGTTGCTGAGTCCGGTGAGCTGGCGTTTCACCAGTGGCGTGCCTGTCTTGGCTCTGATTGCCATGTTTGTGTTTTGGAGTCTCAAGAGACTCTTATATTGTCTATCTCTCGAAAAGGTTGTTAGTGCAAAGGTTATTTCTGGTGCGGTGGCAGGTTACCTGCAGTTGGGTCTTACTGGGGGCTTGTTTTTTTCCGTGTTGGAAACTGTTGCCCCAGGGAGTTTTGTCAGTACGGCTCGGGATAACCAGGCTTTGGTCTTGGGGGTGTTCTCCGTCAATCCCGCTGAGGTTTCGTCCTGGATGTTGGATTTATCGAGAATTTATTACTTCGCCTTTGTCAGTCTGACAACCGTTGGCTACGGCGACATCGTGCCAACGACGCCTACGGCCCAAATGGCTAGCGTGGCCCTTAGTATTTCTGGCCCCTTGTATCTGGCCTTGGTGATGGGTCTTTTGATCAGCCGTTATACGATTCAGGGCGATAATCAGATTCAGGGTGATAATCAGATTCAGGGTGATAATCAACGGAAACAGGATCCCAGGGATTCCGCTTAGGTCGTCATCCTGCAAGGGTGGCTGACCCTTGCGTGGTTGCCGAGGTTGGGGCTTCAATTGGATCTAGGCCCACTTCCACGTCCAGGTGTTGGTTGGGATGGCCAGTGATCAGCATCGATGCCCGCTCCCGGGTAGCGATGGCCCAGAGCCATTTTGAGAGCAGGCTGATGCGGTTTTCGTTTGCTGGCATGAAGGAGAGGTGAGCGAGACCCCAGAGCAGCCAGCCCACGGCACCCGAGACCCGTAGGCCCCGGAAGTCGGCGACGGCATGCAACGGACCAAGCACGGCCATACTGCCGAAATCGAACCAGCTAAAGCTCTTGTGGGGTTCCCCTTGGAGTTTGGCGACGATGTCGGCGGCGACCCAGCCGCCCATTTGCACGGCGGGACCCGCCATGCCCGGTAGAGGTTTGCCATCGGCGGTGTGGCTGTAGGAGCAAAGGTCGCCAATCACGCGAATTTCGGGATGGCCCTGGATGGAAAAATCCGGTTCCACGACCACCCGTCCGCCCTTGTCCACCGGGCAACCGGTGGCATCGCCCAGCACCTTGCCCAGGTGGGAGGCCCTAACGCCCGCTGTCCAGCAGATCGTGGCGGCTTCCAGGGTGTGGCTGCCGTCAGTGGTGGTCACCACCAGCTGGCCTTCGCTGATTTGCTGCACCCGGCCCCCGAGCAGGAGCTGAACGCCAGCTTTTTGGAAATAGCTCTGGGCCGCTTTGGAGATGGCCGGATCCATGGCGCGCAGCACCCGATCGCCCGGATCCACCAACGTGACTTTGCATTGCTTGGGATCCAATTGTTTGAAATCCCGCTCCATGGTGTGGCGCATGAGTTCATTGAGGGATCCCGCCAATTCGCATCCCGTGGGCCCGCCACCAACCACCACCACCGATTGAAGGAAGAGGCGCTTGGCTGGATCGGGAGTCTGTTCGGCTTCCTCGAGGGCTGAAAGCACCCGGCGCCGGATTTCATCGGCGTGTTCCAGGATTTTCATTGGCGGCGCCAGGGCCCGCCATTCCTCATGGCCGAAATAGCTACTCCCCGATCCGGCGGCCAGGATCAGGTGGTCGTAGCTGTAGCGACGCTCGTTGAACACGACCTCCTTCGCCGTGGCATCGATCTCCTGGACTTCGCCGAGGAGTACTTGCACATTGGGAGCCTGGCCCACCATCTGCCGCAGGGGGGACGCCACGTCGCCTTGGGAGACCAGTCCAGATGCCACTTGGTAGAGCAAGGGCTGGAACAGGTTGAAGTTGCGCTTATCGATCAGGGTGACGCGCACGGGTTTGCCGATCAGCGCATGGCAGGCCTTCAAACCACCAAAACCACCGCCCACAATCACCACATGGGGGAGGGCCTTCAGGCTTTCCACCGGTGGATCGAGCTCCAGGAAGAAGCGTTCGCGGGCCATGGCTCAGGAGACAGTGGGCTCAGGTTATGCAGCTTTGGTTGGGTTGTCTTTGGGCTATGGCTCTGTACTGGCAAACCGTGACCCTGCTATGAGTGGACGTCTCCATTCCTGGCTCACCCCATGTCTGTTGCTTCGATTCAGGCCTTTGTTTCCAAAATTGCTGGCGACGATGCCCTGCGGAGCAAGGTGCATGCTGCGGCCGGTGTGGATGACATCGTGACCATCGCTGAGGCCCACGGCCACACCTTGGATAAAACCGTGTTGCTCAAGGAGCATGCCAAGGCTTTGGGCACCGCCAAGGACCATGAGCTCGAATCCATCAACAGCTGGGGTGATGCCCTGATGCACGCCTTTGGAGCTACCGATAAGGATTGAAGCTCGGCTTTAGGCCGCGTCAGCTCCCGTTAGGCACCCAAGTAGGAGGCCCGCAGCTTGTCGTTGCTGCGCAGCTCCTGGGCGCTGCCTTCCAGGCTGATGCGGCCCGCCTCCAGCACATAGGCGCGGTGGGCAATCGCGAGGGCGGCGTTGGCGTTTTGTTCAACCAGCAGGATGGTGAGACCGTCCTGGTTGAGCTGGCGCAGGGTGGTCATCACTTCGGCCACCAACTTGGGAGCTAAGCCCAGGCTGGGTTCATCCAGCATCAGCAGGGTGGGTCGGGCCATCAAGGAGCGGGCAATGGCCAGCATTTGCTGCTCCCCTCCAGAGAGGGAGCCCGCCAGTTGGTTGCGCCGTTCTGCCAGCCGTGGGAACAGGCCGTAGCAACGGTCGATATCAGCCTTGATGCCGGCGCGGTCCTTGCGCAGCCAAGCGCCCAGTTCCAGGTTGTCTTTCACGCTTTGCCGGCCCAGCACCCGCCGCCCCTCGGGGCAATGGCTGAGGCCCAGCTTCACGGTTCGCTCGGTGCTGACCCGCCCCAGGTCGCCCCCATGCCAAAGGATGGAACCTTGGGCGAGGGGTAAGAGCCGGGAGGCGGCGCGCAGGGTTGTGCTTTTGCCGGCCCCGTTTGAGCCCAAAAGGGCGACGAGTTCACCGCCGTGCACTGCGATGTTGATGCCCTGGAGGGCGGTGATGCTGCCGTAGCGCACCACCAGATCCCGGAGTTCGAGCAGGGGAGCCGCTGGAGGGGACACGCTCATCCAGCCCCTCCGAGGTAGGCCTCGATCACGGCGGGATCCTTGGCGATCTGCTCCGGTGGGCCTTCGGCAATGGTTTTGCCGAAGTTCAGCACCACCAACCTGTCGCAGAGCTGCATCATCAGGGGGACGTGGTGCTCAATGATCAGAACCGTGAGCTGGAACTGGGCCTGGATTTGGCGGATCAGTTCGCAGAGTTGGTCTTTTTCGTGGGGATTCATCCCAGCCGCCGGTTCATCCAGGAGCAGCAGCTCGGGGCGGTTGGCCAGGGCCCTGGCCATTTCCAGCCGCCGGCGATCGCCATAGGAGAGGGAATTGGCTGGGCGATGGGCGGCATCGGCGATGCCAAAGAGCTCAAGCAGCGCCAGCGCTTCCTGGTGCAGCTTGGCTTGCTTCTGGTGAAAAGGCCGGGTTTGGAAGAGGGCCGCCAGCCGTTGTTGGCGGGCATGGCGATGCAGGCCCACCATCACGTTGTCGAGGCAGCTGAGCGTGGGAAACAGGCGCAGG
>CAMDSS010000135.1 GCA_945907085.1 Cyanobium sp. NIES-981
CAGGTCACCACCTTGCCTTCGGATAGGGCCGTTTGGAAGTTGCCGTGCAGGGGGGAGAAAAACTCCTTGGCAAAGCCCATATCTGCAGTCACGCCAAGGTTGTTGGCGCAGGCCGTAAAGCCTTTCATGTGCTTGAGCTCCATCCGAGCCAGGCGGGTGAGCTCGTCTGCTTGGTCGGGAAGCAGGGTGCCAATCGCGATGTAATTGTCGTGGGCTTCTTGCTCGCCTTCAATCACGATGGCGTTGATACGGCTATAGGCGTCTTTGTAGGTCTCGGTACTGAAATCGGGCAGCACATCCACACCAATTGAATTGGTATTGAGAGCAGCGGGAGAGGCAAGGGTCGCCATGACGTCCGCACACGGTGAACAAGTCATTCGACTGTAACCACCCTCAGCCTGGCGCTGATCGGTCCGTCCGAGGCCAGTCACTGGCCAATAGGGATTGAAAGCGCTGGCACCAGCCCTCCAGCAAACAGGTCCAGAGCTCGGCCCCCAGAGCTGCACTCGCCCCAGCACTGTCACCAATGACCCCGGTGCTGCTCAGATCGCCGGTTAACCAGGCGGTGGGGGCCGCCCCTTCCAGGCTCCAGCCCAGGGGGGGAGATCCGCCCTGGTGGCCATCGCAGGGGCGTTCCTGGCCCACGAGTTCGGGGGCCAGGTGCATCATCAAGCTCGTTTCCGCTAGAGCTGCATGGAGCCCTTGGCTGCGCTCCGGCTCTGGAATCAGGGCGCTGAGCCCCTCCGGGCCGCTCCAGAGAAAACAGGGCAACACGGCCAGACTGGGAACGGTGCTGCGCAGCTGACGGGCAGCGGTCTGGAGCAAGGCGATTTGGCCGCCATGGCCGTTGAACAACACGAGTCGCTGGAAACCGGCGCCAGCCAACTGCTGACCCACGGCCACGACCTGGGAGATGAATTGGTCCGGCGCCAGGGAGAGGGTGCCGGCAAAACCGAGGTGCTCGGGGGAAAAACCAAGATTTTGCAAAGGCAACCGCCAAATCGGCAGCTCCTGGGGCAGGCGCTCGAGCACCGCATCCACCAGCCGGTCGGCAAACAATCCATCGGTGCCCAGGGGCAAATGGGGACCGTGCTGCTCCACCGCACCAAAGGGCCACACCACGGTGCTCCCCCCTTGGATCGCAGCCTGTTCCACCTTGGGCCAAGGCATCTCGGCGAGACGATGCTGACGCGCCATGACCTTCAGAACTGATCCCTACAGTGTGGGGCTCCCAGAGCGATGTGGAAATGGCCGGAACCGGCAACCAGCAGCCTGCCCCCTCAGCTCGGCCCGTTCCCCCAGGCGCGCCACGTCCGCTTCCGGCTACGGCGCCGCGGAAGCCGCCCCAGGTGCTGATGCTCAAAAAAGATGAGCCCCTGCCGGCCGCACCTGAGCCCGCCGCAGCCCTGCAGGCCCCTGGTGCTGCGGCAGCTCCGGCCCCCGCTCCCATTCCCATTGCCGCCCCCGGTCGTCCGGTCCCTGTCAGCAGCCCCAAGCGGAGCGACGAAGAGCTCTTCGACATGGGGGGACTTGAGGGTCTCACCATGGCCGATTTGCTCGGTCCCGATTCCGGTCGCCAGGGCCGAGGCCAAGCCGCATCCAAAGCAGCGGCTGCCGCGCCTGTTGCTGCCCCCCCGGTGGTGCCCCGCAGCGTTGACGACTTCGACTTCGACGCCGATGCCTTTTTGGCCGCCCTCGACGAACAGGATTTCGTCGGCACCACCGGTGAGGTGGTCACCGGGGTCGTGATCGCCCTCGAGAGCGACGGCGTTTACGTGGATATCGGCGGCAAAGCCCCCGGATTCATGCCCAAAAAGGAATGCGGACTCGGGGCAATTACCAACCTCAAAGAGCGCTTCCCCAAAGGCCTTCAGGTGGAAGTGCTGGTCACCCGCGAACAAAACGCCGATGGCATGGTCACCATCAGCGCCCGGGCTTTGGCACTCCGCCAGAGCTGGGAGCGGGTTCGGGCCATGGAGAAGGACGGCAAGGTTGTTCAGGTGAAAGTGACGGGCTTCAACCGCGGTGGTGTGACCTGTGATCTGGAAGGGCTGCGGGGCTTTATACCCCGTTCCCAGTTGCAGGAAGGCGAAAACCACGAAGCCCTGGTGGGCAAAACCCTTGGCGTCACCTTCTTGGAGGTGAACGCCGAAACCCTCAAATTGGTGCTCTCGGAGAAGAAAGCAGCCACGGCCGCCAAATTTGCCGAATTGGAAGTGGGCCAGCTGGTGGAAGGCCTGATCGTGGCCGTGAAGCCCTATGGCTTTTTTGTCGACCTCGGGGGCATCAGCGGCCTGCTGCACCAATCCTCCATTACGGGCGGGCAACTCCGCGACATCCGGGAGGTGTTTACCCAGGGAGATCGGGTCAAGGCCCTGATCACCGACATGGACCCGGGGCGGGGGCGGATCGCCCTCAACACGGCCCTTCTGGAGGGCCAGGCCGGTGAGTTGTTGATCGACAAAGACAAGGTGATGGCCGAGGCCACCGATCGGGCCAACCGGGCTCGCTCGGTACTGCGCCAGCAGGAACAGGCCGCCGGATGAATGAGGCCTTTGCTCCCGATTGGGAGCTGGATTACTACTCCAGGCCGATCCTGGAGAGCGATGGCAAAAAGCGTTGGGAACTGCTGATTTGTTCCACGCCAGAGCCGGGGCAGGCTGACCCCTCCCATAACGGCACCCCAAAAAGCTTCCGCTGGGTGTTGCCGTGCCCAGCATCGAGCGTGAATTCGATCTGGCTCAAGGAGGCCCTTCAGCAGGCCCTAGGGGCTGCTGCCGACGAGGGCTTTGGCCCGCCCCGGCGCTTGCGCTGCTGGCGGGGCTCCATGCGCACCATGGTGCAACGGGCCGCCGAGGGCTTGGGACTCGAGCTGGTGGCCAGCCGCCGCTGCTACGCGCTGGTGAGCTGGCTTCAAGAGCGGGAGCGGGATGTCTACCCCCTGGAAGAGGGCTACATGCAAGGGCCGCTGGCACCGCCTCCCGTTGCCCTTCGTCCCGTGGCTGTTCCCTTACCGGAAGCGGCTCGGGGGGAGAGCTGGGCCTGGGCCACCCTTCCCCTGGCTGCCCTGGGCGAGGCCAACGACTGGGAGATGGGCTTTTGTGGATTGGTGCCCCTGCCGGAAGGGCTCGATCCGGAAGCGACCGTGCCAGGCATTCGTCTGTTTAGCTCCAGCCGCTCCCTGGCGATGGCTGGGTGGATTGCCGGTCTTGAGCCTGTGCGGCTCGATATTGCCGATCAGCAACTCGTGCTCGAGGCTGGCTTGGACGACCGCTGGTTGCTCACCAACCTGCCTGCATCGGAAGCAGACACCGCAGCCGAAACCTTTCGCACGGCCCGGGAGCAGGCCGGCGGCCTGCAGTTCCTGGCGGTACAGGCCAGCGAGGAGGAACCCCGCTTTGAGGGGTTTTGGTTGCTGCGCGACCTCCCCGATGCCTAGATCGTGGCTGGAGCAGACAGGTGGCTGAAGCCCTAGGCCCCCCCTTTGACCGACCCGACGTGGGCTTCAACAGCCTGCCGGGATGGACCTGGATTGGCTGTTACGGGGGCTACTACCTCCAGGCCGACCTACTGGCGGACTTTGAACATGGTTTTTTCACGCGGCAATGGAATGGCCGCGGGCCTGAGGTGCTGGCGGGCTATCTGAGTGCCGGTGTGAGTGTGCACCGCCCCAAGCAGGTCCATGGCAATCTCGTTTTAGGGGCCGCTCAGGCCCTTGGCGAACCCTGGCCTGAGGCCGACGGCCTGATCAGCAATGAAGGGGGGCAAAGTCTTTGGGTCTGCGGTGCCGATTGCACGCCAGTGCTGATTGCCGATCCCCATTCCGGCAGAGTTGCCGCCTGCCATACCGGATGGCGGGGGGTTGCAGGGCAGATTTTGGAGCGGGCCATTGGGTTGCTCGAGAAGGCCGGATCCAGGCGCACCGATTTGCTCGTCGCCCTTGGGCCCGCCATTGGTGGCCAGGCCTATCAAGTGGCACGCTCCGTCAGTGAGCAGGTGGCTGGAGCCCTCAGCCCTCACCAAACCGGTGCCAACAAAGCCAGCCCTAAACCTGGTTCTTCAGCAGGGGCAATCCAGGAACTTCAAGCCTGTGGTGGCTTGGCTGGCGATGCCAAACCTGGCCACGATCGCCTGGACATCCGCTTGGCAACCCAACGCCAACTGGAAAATCTGGGACTTGCCAGGGCCCAGATTGCGGTGTGTCCCCTCTGCACAGCATCGGAGCCCCTGCTATTCCATTCCTGGCGGCGTGATCAGGTCAAAGCCGTGCAATGGAGCGGCATCGTCTCTCAAGCCTGAAGAGAGGATCGCGTTGCATTTTTACAGTCTTCTGCACTGTTGCTCATGCAGACAACCCGAGCTCGTGGGTGTTGGACCGAATCCCTACCAAGCCCAATCCAAAAATGTTCAGAATACGCAGAGCAGTTTCGAAACCAAGGATTGGAAAACCGAGCTCTCCATGGCGAGAACACCCATGGGGATTGAATCAAGAACAGCCCACTACACGAAGACAGTCCTCTTGAGTCATAGGCCTCAATGGCCTTAGCTCGAAATCAAGGCCAAGCTTGCCGCCGATGAGCTGCACAAGGCCTGCAAAGCGAAGCAAAAGTGCAAAGCATCTCCTGGCTATGCTTCAGGCCCTTGCATGGGCACACCTCTACGTGTAATCATGCAAAAGTTGCATAGTTAATTTTCATGCTTACGGGAGCCGATCTACTCGCCAAAGTCAAAGAGCTGGGCGATATCAGCAAATCCGACCTTGTTCGCTCCTGCGGATACGTCTCGACCAAGAAGGATGGAACGGAACGCCTCAACTTCACCGCGTTCTATGAAGCCCTTCTGGCAGCCAAGGGGGTTGATTTCGGTGGAGCGTCCCAAACGGGCAAAGGTGGTCGCAAACTCAGCTTCAGCACCAAAATTCAGTTCAACGGCAACCTGATGGTTGGCAAGGCCTATACGGGCATGCTCGAACTCAAGCCTGGCGATGAGTTCGAAATCAAACTGGGTCGCAAGCAAATCCGCCTGGTTCCCATTGGCTCGGAAGACGACGAAGAGTAATTAACCCTTGATTGAGGGCTGGAGGCGGGCCAACGCCAGTTGTTCGGCCACCTTGATTCCATCAATCGCAGCGGAGAGGATGCCTCCGGCATAGCCGGCCCCTTCTCCAGCGGGATACAACCCTGGGGTGTTGAGACACTCCAGGGTTGTGCTGTTTCTGGGGATGCGCACGGGTGAGGAGGTGCGGGTCTCAACCCCGGTGAGCAGGGCCCCATCCATGGCAAAACCCGGCAGTCGCTTGGCGAACTCCGGCAGTGCTTCACGGATCGCTGCGATCACGAAGGGCGGCAGACAGCCTTCCAGGCTTCCGTAGTGCACCCCTGGCAGATAGGAAGGGGCCACGGCCAAGCCTGGCTCGCCCGTGCTGCGGCTTTCACTGGGGCGGCCGGCGAGGAAATCACCCACCCACTGGCCCGGCGCCCGATAGGTACCACCGCCTGCGGTGAAGGCCTGTTGCTCCCAATGGCGCTGAAAGGCCACGCCTGAAAGGGGATCCGCAGGCCCATCGCCATAGGGAAGTAGGTCTTCCACTCCCACGGTCACCACCAGTCCACTGTTGGCATTGCGCTCGTTGCGCGAGTGCTGGCTCATGCCGTTGGTGACCACCCGGCCCAGCTCAGAGGTGGCACCAACAACCAGGCCGCCGGGGCACATACAGAAGCTA
>CAMDSS010000136.1 GCA_945907085.1 Cyanobium sp. NIES-981
GTGGATGAGGCGGTCTGCATTGGCTGTCGCTATTGCTCCCATGTGGCCAGCCATACCTTCGTGGTGGAACCGGATTGGGGCCGCTCCCGCGCCATCCGCCAAGACGGTGACAGCACCGAGCTCATCCAAGAGGCGATCGACACCTGTCCGGTGGATTGCATCCATTGGGTGGCCTATGGGGCCTTGCCGGAACTTGCATCCCAATTGGCCCAGCAGGTCATCCATCCCCTTGGGTTGCCCCAGCCCGCCAGGCTCAAGCGCACCTTGCCCCGGCCATGAGCATGAGGGTGCCAACCCGCCGTTTTGGCCGCACGGGCCTGGCCATGCCGGTGTTGTCGTTGGGCGGGATGCGCTTTCAACAGAGTTGGAGTGATCTCCCTGCCGATGCGATCACGGCGGCGAGTCAGGCCAACCTGCGGGCCACCCTGGAGAAAGCGGTGGCAGCTGGTTTTCACCACATCGAAACCGCCCGTCACTACGGCACCTCCGAGCGCCAGTTGGGCACGGTGCTGGAGCAGGTGGGCGATCCCCAGCGGATCGTGCAAACCAAGGTGCCGCCCAATCCCGACCCTGGGGTGTTTGAAGCCGAACTGCAAACCAGTTTTGAGCGTTTGGGCCTGGCGGTTGGTGGGCGGTTGGATTTGCTGGCGATTCACGGCATCAACCTCGAGGAGCACCTCCACCAGACCATCCGCCCTGGCGGATGCTTGGAGGTGGTTCGCCGTTGGCAAGCAGAAGGCCGCATTGGCCATGTGGGCTTTTCGACCCATGGCTCCCTGGCGTTGATCGAAGCGGCCATCGCCACGGATCAATTCGATTTCATCAACCTGCATTGGTATTTCATTCGCCAGGACAACCGTCCGGCGATTGATCGGGCCTTGGCCCATGACATGGGTGTGTTTGTGATCAGCCCCACCGACAAGGGTGGTCATCTGCATAGCCCTTCAGCGCGGATGGTTGAGCTGTGCGCGCCGCTCCATCCCATCGTTTTCAACGACCTGTTTTGCCTTTCCGCCCCAGGGATTCACACGATCAGCGTGGGGGCTGCCCACCCAGGCGATTTGGATGCCCACCTCGAGGCTGTGGCGCTCATGGATGGGGCCGGCGTCCTGTTGGCGCCCATCGTGGAACGGTTGGAGCAGGCCCGCCGTGAGGCGCTGGGTGAGGCCTGGTTGGCCACCTGGCAGCAGGGTCTGCCCGAGTGGACGGATACCCCCGGCGAGATCAACCTGCCGGTGCTGCTGTGGCTGCACAATTTGTTGGTCGCTTGGGACCTCGAGGGCTATGCCAAGGCGCGCTATGGCTTGATGGGCCAGGGCGGCCATTGGTTCCCCGGGGCGAATGCCGATGCTTTTGAACCCACTGCTTTTGAGGCCGATGGGGCTTCCCCTGCCCCAGGCGGTGGTGTTGATGAAGCCCAGTTGCGTGGCGTCCTCTCGAGCAGTCCTTGGGCGGCTGAAATCCCGGCCATTTTGCGGCAGCTCAAGGCCCGGCTGGGCGGTCAAACGCTGCAGCGATTGACCAGTACCTAGCCAGGGGGCTGGGGTGGGGCGCCGAGGGGTTGTTTGCTGGGTATGCCAACGGCCCGCGGATAGGTTTTCGGGCAGGGCCCGAGCGGCTTCAACACCAGGGCGTGGCGGATGCCTTTGCCCCCGGGTAGGTCGCGTTTGCGGCACTGTTCAATCCCTGCGTTGAGGGGAAGGCAGGCCTTCTCCAGGCTGTCTTGGTCGCTCGGATCCCATTGGCCCCGGTAGAGAAGTGCTCGGCCCTGGGGATTCAGCAGCGGCACCAGGTATTCAGCAACCACAGGCGCACTGGCGACGGCCCGGGCCATCGCCCAATCAAACTGGCCGCGGCAGGTTCGCCCGCGGCCAGTTTCCTCAATGCGTTCGCAGCGCAGGCTCACCCGATCAGCCAGGCCCAGCTCCAGGGCCATGGCCCTGACCGCTTCCACCTTGCGACCCACGGAATCCACCAGGGTGAGTTGGGCCTGGGGCAGGGCAATGGCAACGGCCAGTCCGGGAAAGCCTCCACCAGTACCGACGTCGATCAGGTGCAGGGCCTCCTCTGGCGAACGTTGCAGCAGGGGAACCAGGGGCCAGAGGCTGTCGAACACCTGGGAAATCCAGTAGTCGTCACCTTCAACCAGGCGGGTGAGGTTGAGGCGACTGTTCCAGGTGCGGAGCTGCTCCTGCAGCTCTACGAACAGCCGCTCCTGGACGGCACAGGGGGCCCAGCCGAGCTCTTGCCAGAGGGCGTGGTGATCATGGGCCATCCACTCAGGCGGCAGCGGTGATCTTCCTAGGATCCCCCAGCCTGGGTTCGGGCCCTGTGACAAGCCTGCCGCTGCCACCTTTACCGCCATCCCTACCTGCCAGCTACTACGCCGTGCTGGAGGTGGAGCCGGAGGCCACCACCGAGGAGCTGCGCCAGGCCTTCCGCACCCTGAGCAAGCGCTACCACCCCGATACCACCAGCCTGCCGCCGGTTGAGGCCGCGGCTGCCTTTCAGCAGCTACAGCAGGGGTATGGGGTGCTCAGTGATCCCCTCTCCCGCCAGCGTTACGACGCTGAGCTGTTGGCCCTGCGCCAGATGCTGCTGGCCCAGGTTCCCCTTTGGCCCTCGTCCCCCCTGCCATCGGCCGGGCCAGTCCAGGGGGCAACCCGGAGGCCCCTATCCGGCGGCGAGTGGCTGGCACTTTTACTCTTGGGGGGCACATTGCTGCTGAGCTTGGCCCTAGGCCTGGGCTTGGCTTGGCTGAGGGGAGAGGTTTGAGATGGCGACACCACCAACATCGGAGGCGCTGACCCCAGACGAGCCCACATCAGAAACCCCCCTGTATCACCATCCCCTGCCGGCCCTGGAGGCCTGGTTGGCGTCGATCGGTGCCCAGCAACAGCGTTCCCAACCCTGCTGTTGGGATCTCCATGGCCCCGAATGGAGTGCCCAGATTGAGCTGGAGGTGGAGGAGTTAAAAGTGAGTTGGCACAACGAAGGCCGGGTGAGCGTGCGGCATTTTCCCTATGGCTTGTCCCGCTCGGATGCGGAGGCGGCGATTCTGGCGGGCCCCTAACGGCAGAGCTCGGTGCGGTCTTCCTGTGGGGTCGATAGGGGACCGCAACTCACCCAGCGCACGATCCGAATTTCCACATCGGTGAAGGCCACAAAGATGCCTCCGCAGAGGAGAACAAGCAAAGCGGAAATCCACCAGGTTTGTTTGTTCACAGGGAGTTGGCGATTGCTTTCAGTGCTATGGCCAATGTATGGGCGAGGCCTTGACTTTGCCATTGGCGCTCGAGCGCTTGGGCATCGAGGCGATCGAGACGGGGGAGTTGGGCGAGCACAGGAGCTCCGGAGAGCTCGGTCAAGGTGCGCGGGTTGTCGGGGTGGGGTGGGCCATTGAGCACGAGCCCCAGCAGGGGGATGTTTCGATGGCGCAGGGCCTCCACCGACAGCAGGGTGTGGTTCAAGGTGCCCAAGCCACTGCGGGCCACCAGCACCACCGGCCGTTGCCACTGGGCTATTTGCTCGATTTGAAGCCAGTCCCGTCGTAGCGGCACGAGCAGCCCCCCGGCGGTTTCGACCACCAAAGGCCCCGCAACCTTGGGGAGGGCAAGGCGCTCTCGTTCGATGCGCCGGCCGTCCAGTTCGGCGGCCCAGTGGGGAGAAACGGGGTTGCTGAGCCTGTAACTCTCCGGGCAAATGCGCTCAGCCGGAAGCCCCAGCAGGGCTTGGATCCAGCCGCTGTCGCCGCCGTGCTCGATGCCGCTTTGCACCGGCTTCCAGTAGTGGGCGCCAAGCCCCTGCACGAGCAGGGCGCTCACCACGGTTTTGCCCACATCGGTATCGGTGCCGCAAACAACCAGCTGGGGAGGGAGTGCTTTTCTCGTGTCTTGACCCGTGCCCATGTCGTTGGCCGTTTTCCAGTCTTCGTCTGATGTCATGGCGTCAGCCGTTTGCCCACCAGCAGTAGTACTTCCCAACCCAGGGTTCCCCCCGGGGGCCAGTGCTGCAGGAGCCGGCGCAGTTGGCTGGGATGGAGGGGCTTTTGCCTGCTGGCGGAGGCCCCGAGCTGCCGGACGTCGCGCAGGAAGGTGAGGCCATTGCCGCAGGGCTGGGTGAACCGCAGCGGCTGGCAGGTGTGCATCAGCAGATGGCGCCGTGCTGCGGCAACCAGGCCCTTGGCGCTCGGTAAGGCCAGCCCGGTAAAGGGCACCTGGGCGGCCGCGGCGGCCTGATGCCATTGGGGAAAACTCCCCGCCGTGGGCACGGCTAAGGCCAGCCAGCCCCTCGGGCGGAGCGCTGAGCACCAGAGCTCGAGTTGCTGGATGGGGTCGTCCAGCCATTGCAAGGCAAAGCTGGAGGTGAGCAGGGCGGGTTGTTCGAGTTCGCTGGGTAGCCCCGCGTTGAGATCCCAGAGCAGCGCGCCCTGGGCCTTGGCGATGGGATTGCACGCCAGCAATTCGGGGCAGAAATCGACTTGCAGCAAGGGTGGCTTGGCCTGGGCGTCGACCTCTTGGAGGGCCTGGGCCTGCTCCCTGAGGGCTTGGCCCACCAGGCCGCTGCCGGCGCCAAGGTCGGCCCAGGCACCCGGCGGCAGGGGGAGGGAGAGGCAATGGCGGGCCAGGCGCCAGGCGATGGCCCGTTGCAGCTTGGCGTGGCCGTTGTAGTGGTCGGCTTGCCGGCCAAAGCGGTGCCGCACCTGCTGGCTAAAAATCTGGCTGCTCATCCCAGGGGCTCGAGCCAAGCCAGGGCCATGGGGAGCACTGGGCTGCCTAGGAAGCAGTGCCCCGCCCCTTGCAGGGTGATCCGATCCGCCTGGGGCAAGCAGGCTGCCAGGGCTTCGGTGGCTTCCCGGGCCAGGATTTGGTCAGAACCTGCCTCGATCAGTAAGACCCGGGCCTGCTGGGGGAAGCCATCCGGTAGCCCGGACGTCTGGGCGAGGGCATCGAGGTCGCGGGTGAGCCGCTGGCGACCGATTGCCGAGAGACCCGAGTCAAAAGGGGTTGGGGTTAATAGTGCCGGATCCGCCGGAGCGGCTGCCCGGGCGAGGAAATCGGCCAGCATGGTTTCGCCCCGGTTGCTGCGCAGTTGCCCAGCCATCGCCTCGATGGCCAAGCGCAGGCGCCGGCCCGCCTTGCCTTCTGGAATGAAGCGGCCAAAGCTGGCCAGGAGCACCACCGCATCGGCTTCGGACAGCACCTCAGCTGGCAGCAGGTGGATTCCCATGGAATGGGCGATCACCACCCTTCGCTGGCTGGCGTTGGGGGGGGCTTCGTTCCAGTGGGGTTCGACCTGGCCCAGGTAGCCGTAGCCCCTGTCGCCGCTTTGCCAGGACCAACCCCGGGATTGGCAGGCCTGGCGCCATGGGGTCCAGC
This sequence comes from Cyanobium sp. NIES-981, assembly GCA_945907085.1. Classification (GTDB taxonomy): domain Bacteria; phylum Cyanobacteriota; class Cyanobacteriia; order PCC-6307; family Cyanobiaceae; genus Cyanobium_A. The sequence continues at coordinate 5,379 of CAMDSS010000136.1, forward strand.
CGTGGCTGTCGCCGGCCCATCCGTGCATCGCAATCAATTGCATGGTCGCTCCGGTGGGTCCCCCAGGGCCTGGATCAGCTGCTCCAGACTGCCCTCCGGCAGATCGTGGCGCAGCACCAGCCTCAGCCTTGCCGTGCCTTCGGGCACGGTGGGTGGCCGAATGGCCACGGTGAGCAGGCCTGCTGTTTCCAGATGCTGTTGCAGGGTGAGGGTGGCGCGGTCGCTGCCCACCACCAAGGGCAGGATCGGCCCTGTGCCAGGGGGGCGGGGCCAACCAGCAGCCTCTAGGCCATCGCGCCAGTGCTTGGCGCGCGC
>CAMDSS010000137.1 GCA_945907085.1 Cyanobium sp. NIES-981
GCCAACGGTTCCAGCCAGATGGTTTGGCCCGATCCCATGACCTGACCACCAGGGGCCTGGCCGTCCCGCTGCACCGAAATGGCTCCGCCCACCAGGGTGAGGGTCACGGTGTCGCCCGGCGCCAAAATCACCTGACCTCCTGGGGCCTGGGCCAAACCGCGCAGGGCAAGGGGATGGTCGCTCGCCGCCACCGTCAGGGTTGGGCCTTCCACAAGCAGCACCCGCACCTGGGGCTCGCTCTGCTGGGCGATCACAGCCTGGGCCATGACTGCCTGGGCCAGAAAAGCCTGGGGTGCCAAAGCCGCCCCAGCCAGCACAGCAGAGGTCAGCCAATCGCGGAAATAGGGCACCACGGCTGCCGCAACTCCTGCCAGAAGGCCCATTCTGCCGGCTGCCCCTGGGGAGTGCCAGCTCCGCGTGGCACCATGCACCAAAGCCACTGGGCCCGTGCAGGTCACCTTTTTAGGAACCAGCTCCGGGGTTCCCACCCGCGGCCGCAATGTCTCGTCCGTGGCCCTCAGGCTGCCGCAACGCTCCGAGCTGTGGCTGTTCGACTGCGGCGAAGCCACCCAGCACCAATTCCTGAGGAGCGAGCTGCGGGTGTCCCAGCTGAGCCGCATCTTTATTACCCACATGCACGGTGACCACGTGTTTGGGCTGCCTGGCCTGCTGGCCAGCCTGGGCATGGCTGGCACCTGCGAGGGCATTGATCTCTATGGGCCCGACCCCCTGCGGGATTTTCTCGAGGGGGTCCTGCGCACGTCGTCGACCCGGATCGGTTATCCGTTGCGGACCCATCGGGTGGCAGAGGCGGCAAGCAGGGGAACACTTCTGCTGGACGACCCCGACTTCACCGTGCGCTGCACGCCCCTCATCCATCGGATTCCGGCCTTTGCCTACCGGGTGGACCAGAAACCCCGACCAGGCCGCTTTGACTTGGAGCAGGCCCGGGCCCAGGGGATCCCGCCGGGGCCGATCTACGCCGACCTCAAGGCCGGTCGCACCGTCACCCTGGAGGACGGACGAGTGATCAATGGCGCAGCCTTCTGCGGACCAGAACGCGCCGGTAGCAGCGTTGTGTACTGCACCGACACCGTGTTTTGTGAAGCGGCGGTCGACCTGGCCCGCGGAGCCGATCTGCTGATCCACGAGTCCACCTTTTCCCATGGGGAGGCGGAGATGGCCTACCAGCGCCAGCACTCCACCAGCACCATGGCAGCCCAGACAGCCCTGGAAGCGGGGGTGAAGCAACTGGCCCTCACCCACCTCAGTCCCCGTTACATGCCAGGCAATCCGATGACCCCGGACGACCTGCTTGCTGAGGCCCAGGCAATCTTCCCCAACACCCTGGTCGCCAAGGATTTCCTCAGCATCGAGGTCGCCACCAACGCCTAAACCCCAAGGCCCCAGCCCCCTGGCCCTGCAACAGTTCACGCGATTCCGCACCAGAGGGCCCTTTTGCCGTGATACAAGGTCTTCGATGCGGTTGATCCGCCAACCCTCCGGCTTTTCCCAATGGCCTCCTCCTTCTCTTTGGCTGCCCTAAGCAGAGCTGCCCGCCACGTGGTGCGAGCCCTGCTGGTCCTGCCGATGGCGCTGCTCGTTTGCTTTGCCACCCCAGCGATGGCAGCCCAATGGAGCGCCGAACAGCTCACCGTGCCTGCCACCCCTGACGGCACCCAGGTGACCTTCAACGAACAGGAGATCAAGGCCGGTCGCAAGGTGTTCAACCTGAGCTGCGGCGAATGCCACGCCGGCGGCATCACCAAGACCAACCAAAACGTGGGCCTCGATCCCGAGACCCTGGCCCTGGCAACCCCGCCTCGCGACAACATCGAGGCGCTCGTCGACTACATGAAGGACCCCACCTCCTACGACGGCGAATATTCGATTGCGGACGTTCACCCCAGCCTGCGCAGCAGCGACATCTACGTGAAGATGCGCGATCTCGACGACGAAGACCTGCGGCTGATGGCCGCCTACATCCTGGTTTCCCCCAAGGTTCAAGGCCAGCAGTGGGGCGGCGGCAAGATTTACTTCTGATCAGCCACTGATCTGCCACTTACCTGCCCCGTTGAGATCCAATCTCTTGTTCTTCAAACTCCTCCATCCGGGGGAGTTTTTTTATGACCAAGCTGCTCCCAGGCGCCCTTAAATCGGGCGACAAGGAACAAGGAAAAAGACACAAAAACGTTGAACCCAGAGCGATTAGCTCGCTACCAGCGCTTCCAGCCCCCCTGGCGGCCTGCCGTTGGCGGGATCCAAGGGGGCAGGCTCCATGGTGGCCGGCAATTTGCTATACCACCACTCCTGCAGCTCCGGTGCCAGCCTTACAGGGAACAGGGTGATCACCGTGCGTGTGGAGCGAGCACCAGGCTGCAGGAGCTCCACGGCGTAGCTGGGGCAGCGCCGGGACGCCAGATCCGGCACAAAGCGGCGGCCAATGCGACGCCAGCTGGGCTCCTTGCTGCGCCAGGCCAGGCGGCAACAGGGCCAGGGCAACTCCTCCCGATCAAACAGGCGGCAGCAGGGGCCGATCACGCGATAGCTGAACTGGCCGCCCGCACTGGTGTGCTCGCTGCCGGGCTCCAGAAGGGTTTGGGCCTGGACTGGTGACACCGAAGACGCCATGAAAAAGCCACCCCGAAGGGTGGCAGAGAAGGAACGGCTGATCAAGAAGGATCCAGCCAGTTGCTCAATAGAGCTCTTCTTCGGCGTGGGTCTTGATGGTGCAGTCGCTGGTGGGGTAGGCCACGCAGGTGAGCACGAAGCCAGCTTCGATCTGGTCGTCGTCGAGGAAGCTTTGGTCGCTTTGGTCCACGGTGCCAGCGGTCAGCTTGCCGGCGCAGGTGGAGCAAGCGCCAGCGCGGCAGGAGTAGGGCAGGTCAATGCCCTGCTCTTCAGCTGCGTCGAGGATGTACTGGTCATCAGGCACCTCGATGGTCTTGTTGAGGCCTTCGCTCTCGCTGATGAGGGTGACCTTGTAGGAAGCCATGGAAAAGATTGGAGCTCACAGGCATCCGGAGGGCCGGGCCTGTAGGACCCGCCATTCATACATCCGCCAGCGGCCTTTCCAGGGGTTTTTGGGGTCAGGCCGCGGGAAGGCCAATCAAAACCAGGACACGCATCAGCGTGCCTTATGCAACAACGGCGCGCTTGATGGTCATCAACCCCCACTGGCTCTGCTGGCCCGTGAGCTCCCCCTGCCAGCCCTCTTCCGCCAGCACCCGCTGCAGCGACGGCGCCTGATCCACCAGCAGGCCGCTCAGCAGCCCCACCCCACCGGCGGCCAGCACCTGGGTGAAGGCCGGGCACAGGGCCTCAATCACCGGCGCGAGGATGTTGCACAGCAACAGATCAGCGGGTTGGCCATCGAGGAGCTCCGCCAGGGCCTCCACGGAGCCCAGGCGCACCGCCACAGCCCCTGAGAGCCCATTGAGGGCGGCGTTGTCGGTGGTAGCCCGCACGGCCAGGGAATCGGTATCAGCGGCGCAGACGCTGGCGGCCCCCAATTTCAGGGCACCCAGGCCCAACACTCCGCTGCCGCAGCCCAAATCCGCCACCCGCAGCCCGGCCAACGCCATGGTCTCGATGGCCTCGAGGCACAGCCGCGTGGTGGGGTGACTGCCGGTGCCAAAGGCACTGCCCGGATCCATGGCAATGACCAGGCGATCGGCATGCTCTTCAGGGCACTCCAGCCAGGCCGGCAGGATCAGCAGCCGAGCGCCCACGGGGTCGGCCTGCCAGTGCTGTTTCCAGGTGAGGCTCCAATCCTCATCGGCCTGGTGGGTCCAGGTAATGGGCGGCAGGGCTAGGCCAAAGGGATCGGCCAGGCCGGCCAGGGCCTGCTCCAACTGCTGGCGCTGGTCAGCGGGCCAATCAATCTCGGGCAACCAGGCGATCAACTGCCGCTGATCCGGGGCCTCTGGCCGGTGCTGGAGGGCAACCCGGGGAATGCCCAGCACATCCAGCTTCCAGACCAGGGATTCCTCCAGTTCTGGTAAGGCCGCCAGCTCCAGCCGCCACCAGGCCAGGGCCATCAGAAGGTCACCGTGTGGGCTTGCTGGATGCCATTGATGGCGTTGATGGTGGCCAACAGGCTGGCGGGGATGGGGTCGTCGAGGCTCACCACCATCACGGCATCACCCCGCACAATCCGGCGACCCACCTGCATCGAAGCAATGTTGACGTTGTGCTCGCCCAGCACGGAGCCGAGATGGCCAATGATCCCGGGCATGTCGCGGTGCCGGGCAATCAGCATGTGGCGGCTCGGCGCCACATTGACGGGGAATTCGTCGATGGTGGTGATGCGCAGCTCCCCATCGGCGAACACCGCTCCGGTGACGCTGTGCTGGCCGTTGGCACCCTTGGTGCTCAGCTGCAGGGAGCCGCCGGCGAAGTCGCGGCTGGCGTCGTCTTTGACCTCGACCACGTGGATGCCCCGGGCCTTGGCCTCGAGGCCCGCATTCACATAGTTGATGCTGTCGCCGAGGGCCGTGGAAAGCAGGCCCTTGAGGGCAGCAATCACCAGGGGCTGGGAGGGGTGGTTCGCAAACTCGCCTTGCAGCCGCACCTCCAGCTCTTCCACGCTGCCACCAGCCAACTGGCTGATCAGCTGGCCCAGGGTTTCGGCGAGCTGGAGATGGGGCTTGAGCTGCTCCATCACCTCTGGGGTGAGGCCAGGAATGTTGACGGCGCTGCGGGCAGGCAAGCCCAGCAAGACATCCCGGATTTGCTCAGCCACATCAATGGCCACATTTTCCTGGGCCTCTTCCGTGGACGCTCCCAGGTGGGGCGTGAGGATCATGCGCTCCGGAACCGACCGCAGGGGGGATGTGGCCTCCAGGGGCTCATTGGCATAGACATCAAGGGCCGCGCCGCCGATCACCCCGTTTTGAACGGCCTCGGCGATCGCCGACTCATCAATGATTCCGCCCCGGGCGCAATTGACGATGCGCGCCGTGGGCTTCATCGTTTTCAGCAGCTCCGCATTGACCAGATTTTCGGTATCGGGGGTGCGGGGCAGGTGCAAGCTGACGTAGTCGGCCTCGGCAAACAGGGCCGGCAGCGGCATCAGCCGCACCTGCATTTGCTGGGCCCGCTCCGCCGACACAAACGGGTCGTAGGCCATCACATCCATGCCCATGGCCTTGGCCACCCGGGCCACGTGGGAGCCGATCTTGCCGAGGCCCACCACCCCAAGCTTCTTCTTATAGAGCTCGTTGCCCACATATTTCTTGCGGTCCCAGCCGCCGGCCATGGTGCTCGCGTGGGCGTGGGGCACATGGCGCGACAACGCAAGCATCAAGGCCAGGGCATGCTCTGCCGCAGCAATGGTGTTTCCCTCAGGGGAATTGACCACGATCACGCCCCGCTTGGTCGCTGCGGGTACATCGACGTTGTCGACCCCCACGCCAGCCCGGCCAATGATGCGAAGTTTGTCGGCCGATTCGATGATCTCGGCGGTCACCTGGGTGCCTGAGCGAATCATCAAGGCGTCGTACTCGCCGATGATCTGCTTCAGCTCCGCAGGAGGAAGTCCAGGACGCAGATCGACCTGAGCCACCTGCGAGAGAATGTCGATCCCCGCCTGGTCAATGGGGTCGGAAACCAGAACCTTTGTCATGCCCGGCGGGTGGTTGGGGGAGCCGGAGGTGCAGTGTAGTGACCGGTCGAAATCCAAATC
>CAMDSS010000138.1 GCA_945907085.1 Cyanobium sp. NIES-981
CCTTTGGCGGCGTTTACTTCGGCGCAGGCCGCCTTGAGCTGGCCGAAGGCGTGGACCACCGCCAGGGGCATGGGTTGGCCGAAGGGAAAAAAGTGGATCGATCGCTGGGTCTGGGCGCCCCAGTAGTGGGCCTGGGGAACCTCAATGGCCCCCAGGCTGTCGGTTTCGATCCGATGGCTCAGGTGCGGCTCGGCCATCAGCGGCTGACAACCTCGGCATTGAGTTCGTTGAAACTTACGGTGGTGCTGGTGGTCCCCCCTTCAGGCAAGGGGAAGCCCGTGGCCTTGCTCAGGCCATCGTTGATGCGGTCTACGTCCACCAGGCCGCTGGCGTTGAACACCACCTGTCCATCGGGGTCAAACACCACCACCTGGGGAATGGTCCCGTTCCAGTAAGTGGCCGGGTCAGTGGGACCTTCGGCGGGGCGGTTTTGGAGGGGGTCGATGACCAGGGGAATCAACTCAATCCTGTTGCCCCAGAGCCGTTGCAGTTCGGAGACCACCGGGGAGAACTGCTTGCTCGCGGCATCGTCATCGAGGTAATAGATGACGGCTGCTGGCCGGTGATCGGCCATGGCCTGGGCGAGGGTGCTCCGGGGGGGCACCAGGGAGCCGTTGCCGGCGTAGAGGGCGTAAATATTGCCGTCGTAGGTGTTGTTCGTCAGGGCTGCGGCGGCAGGTTGAACCGCCCATCCCGTGAGGCCGATCCACAGGGCCAGCAATACACCGAGGAAGGGGCGACCAGGCAGGCGCAGCGGCACGATTTCAGCGCTCAATGTGGAGTCATTGTGACCTTTAGCCGCGGCTAAGGCTGCGGCCCATGCCCTGGCGGATGCCACGGCCCACGAGGCCGATGGAACGGCCCACCACCTGGGTGAGGAGCACGACAAACAGATCCCCGAACCCTTTGATCAGGCTTTGCAGTTGGGGGGCGAGGGCGTCCCGGGTTTCAGGGGAGAGGGTCACCAGCTGCTGCACCCAGCCCAAGTCCCGCAATTCAGCATCCCGGGGTTCGGTGAGGTCGACCAAGCCAATACCCCCGCTTTGGAGAGAGAAGAGCGATCGCCGGCTCTCATAGAGGGCTATGGGCCGTACAAACCAGCTGTTCCAACGTTGTTGGGCGTTGAGTTGGTTGCGTAACCGCTCCAGGTTGCGGGTGGCCAGCAGCTCTGGCTGCAGCAGATAGCGGCGCAATTCCGGCCAGCTGGCACAAGAGGAGAGCACGTCGCTGCTGATCAACTCGGCGCTGCGCACCAACCAATTGGCTAGAAGTTGCTCCAGATAGAGCACGGCCCGGGGTTCATCCGCCGGCACCAACTGACCATCCACCAGAAGGGGTTGGCCGTGGACCAGGGCCGCGAGCATGGCTTGGGCTTCCGGTAGTTCGGGGTCGGAACCAGCTAGGTCGCTGCCTTGGATTAGGGCCTCGGCCACCCCCTGGAGGGACCCGTCCCGGGGGAGTTGGACGTACGGACCGGTCATAGCCCTAAGGGCCTGTTGGCGCAGTTCCAGTTGGAGCTCGTCCCAGCGGCCCTGAAGTTGCTGCCCGTGAAGGTGTTCGACTACCAGCTGTTGGCGAACCCCATCGCAGTGCTCAAGGAGGGAAAGCAGGAGGTCGCGGCGCCGGTCGGCAGCAAGGCCTTGGAGGGCTAGAAGCTGGCCGCTTTGGTTGGTGAGGCCCCCTTGGGATGCGACCTCTAGGCGGGCCCGCAGGGTATGCCAAATCCCCTCGGCACTGGGGGAGGGCAGGTTCAGTTGGGTGCCAAAACGGGCCTGGGGCAACGCATTTGTGAAAGCGGTGGGAGCTGCCACCACCAGGGAGTCCAGGGGGCCCCACAGCAGCAACAGGCAATGGCGTGCAGCCCGCAGTTCCCTCAGGCGGCCCTGGAGCACCAGCAGGCTGACCGGATCCCGGGGCGGCGGGTTCAGGAGAGTGCGGCAGCCATCGAGTTTGGCATCGATTTGCTTGAGCCCGCTGAGCAGAAATCGATGGCCGATCCCCAAGCCCGGCGGCAATGCGAAGGGATCCGGGGCCGGCCCATCGGCGAGGGCCACCACCCGGCCTCCAGCGCACAACGTGGTGATTGCCTCCAGCAGCTGCTGGGTTTCTGGCGCTTCCAAGAGGCCGGCTACCGGCAACTGCAGCAACTGGGCTGTGGGATGGGGCTGGCCCTGGGGAAGGAGCAGCAAAAGGGGAGCGGGTTGCCAGCGGCTGCGCAACTCCTCGAGTTCCCGCTCCAGGCTGGCCAGGGTTGCGGCGCTGCCCGGATGCCAGATCACCAGTTGGGGCCTGCCCACGAGCTCTTCGGGCTTGGTAGCCACGCGATAGACCGTTTGGGAAGCCTCAAGCAGACGGATTAGGCCATCGCGCAGCAGCGGTTCAGCAAACAGCAGCAGCTGCGAAGGCACAAACCAAGTTCAAAGGATGGCCCAAGGTAACCAGTCTGCCCCGATTTCTCCAGGGGGGGGCTGGCAGTGATCGGGGCCAGCTTCAGGGTTGGGCCTGGCGGCGGCGCCCGTTCAAGCTGAGGCTGTAGCTCTCGATGGCAAAACCGGTTCGCTGTTCAATTTGGGCCAACAAGTCGTCGGGAAGTTGAACGTCGAGGTCTTGGATCGCCCCAGAGTCCATGCAGGTGAGGTGGCTGTGGGCATCGCTGCGGTAGCCGTAGAGCCTGCCGCTGGCGCGGTCCAGGCACTCGATCACCCCGGTGGATTGGAGCGCTTCCAGGTTTTGGTACACCGAGGTGTGGCCGATGTTGCGTCCTTGGTTGTTGAGCTTTTCGAAAATATCGCGGGCGCTTAGGTGGCTCTTTTCGACCCACAGCAGATCGAGCACCATGCGCCGTTGACGACTCAATCGCATGCCCAAATCGCGGCAGCGCCGGTAGACATCGTCCACGCAGGTGGGCAAATCGCCGAGCGACTGGGTTTGGGTCGATGGGGTGCTGGCGCTCACGCGACACACCTGCGAAGGCCTCATCTAGTTATAGGCCAAGCCGCAAGCTGGCTGGCCCCTAGGCCAGGTTCGAGTCGACGGGGTCTTGGAGCCGTCCATCGCCAATGGCTTGGATAGCTTCAGCCAAATCCACCCGGCCGTCGTACAGGGCCCTGCCCACGATCACCCCCTCGATGCCCAGGGGAGCTAGGGCCAGCAGGGAGAGCAGATGCTCCAAATTGCCGATGCCGCCGGAGGCAATCACGGGTACGGCACTGATTTCAGCCATGGCCCGTAGGGCCTCCAGGTTGGGGCCAGCCAGGGTGCCATCGGTGGCGATATCGGTGCTGATGATCGCTGCGATGCCGCTGGTGTTGAAACGCTTGGCCAGGGCCGTGGCCTCGGTGCTGCTCTCTTCGATCCAGCCCCGGGTGGCCACCTTGCCGTTTTTGGCATCGATGCCCACCACAATTTTGCCCGGATAGGCGGCGGCCAGTTCATCCACCAGCTCAGGCTGTTCCAGGGCCACGGTGCCCAAGATCACCCGATCCAGCCCGCAGCCCAGCAGTTCCGCTGCCCGTTCAGCCGTGCGCACCCCTCCGCCCAGTTGCACAGGGATGGAAAGGGCACTGGTGATCGCCTTCACCGCCCCATCGTTCACCGGTTCACCACTTTTTGCCCCATCCAGGTCGACCAGATGCAAGCGCTGGGCTCCCTGCTCCTGCCAAGCCAGGGCTTGGGCCACGGGGTCATCGGAAAAGCGGGTCACCTGGCCGTAGTCGCCCTGGTGCAGCCGCACGCAGTGCCCGTCCAGCAGGTCGATGGCGGGGATGATCTGCATGGGACTGGCCAGCTGCTGCCAGCCAGGCTGCCAGAGGCTCCGCTGCCGCAGCCCACCACCGGCACCACGAGCCGGAAGCGGCGATTGAGAACGGCTTCTAACTCCAGGGCTTTGGCTGGGCCCTTGCCCCGTTCGCCGAGGCGGCGGAAGTGGCGATAGCCGCAGGTCTGCTGGAGCAGGGGCGGTTGGGCTGTCCAATTGGAGCTGAGCCGCATCGGACCTTGGACGTCTTGAATGGCCTCCAGTCTCAGTGGCTCCTAAGGCCTGGCACCCATGAAGATCCTGGTGATGGGCGGAACCCGCTTCGTGGGCAAACCCTTGGTGGATCACTGGCTCCAGGCGGGCCACCAATTAACCCTGTTCACCCGGGGCAAAAATCCCGTACCCCCGGGCGTGGAACACCTGGTGGGCGATCGCACTAGGGCCGAAGGCTTGGAGCAGCTTGCAGGCCGCAGCTTTGACGTGATCGCCGACACGTCCGGCCGCAGCCTGGAGGATTCCAAGGGGGTGGTTGAGCGCACGGGCAGCCCAAACCACCGGTTTTTGTATGTGAGCTCGGCTGGTGTGTATGCCGACAGCCATCTGTGGCCCCTCCACGAGGACAGTCCGACGGATCCCGCCAGTCGCCACGCCGGCAAGGCGGAAACGGAGGCCTGGCTGCGCAGCCAGGGGATCCCTTTCACCAGTTTCAGGCCCACCTACATCTACGGACCGGGGAACTACAACCCTGTGGAGAGTTGGTTCTTTGATCGGATTGTCCATGGCCAGAGCGTTCCCTTGCCTGGCGATGGCAGCACCATCACCCAACTTGGCCACGTTCAGGATTTAGCCACGGCCATGGCCCGGTCGATCGAGGTGGATGCGGCCGCCAATCGCATTTACAACTGCACCGGTGCCCAGGGCACCACCTTCCTGGGCCTGGTAGAAGCCGCGGCCCGGGCCTGCGGCAAGGACCCTTCAACCGTGGAGATTCGCAGCTTCGATCCGGCCCGCTTGGACCCCAAGGCCCGCAAGGCGTTCCCTTTAAGGCTGGCCCATTTCCTCACCGATATCCATCGGGTGCAGCGGGAGCTGGCCTGGCAGCCGGCCTTTGATCTCGATCAGGGCCTGGCCGACAGCTTCAACAACGACTACGCCAAGCGCCTGCCCACCACGGTTGATTTCAGCTCGGATGCAGCCCTTCTCAGCTGATTGGAACCGGTTCTGGCGCTCATGCCTTGCGTAGGTAGCCAAGGGCCGAACTGAGGGCCAGGCCCAAAGACGGCCAGAACAGCCACCACCCCAGCCCGTGCATCCAGACCGAAAGGGCTGGGGAGATCCCGAGGCCCAATCCCCAACTCGCCGGCCACAGCAACAGCAGCAGGGCTGCAAATTGCAAGATGGTTTTGGCCTTGCCGCCAAGGGATGCCGGCCCGCCAGAGCTTTGGTTAGCCCGCCAGCCGGAGATCAGCAGCTCGCGGGCCAGCAGGAGCCAAACCGCCCACAGCGGCAAAACCCCACTGGCCCCAAGCCAGAGCAAGGGAGCGGTGATCAGGATTTTGTCGGTGAGGGGATCGAGCCTGGCGCCCCAAACCGATCCGCCACCTGCCCTGCGGGCCAGCCAACCGTCGGCGGCATCACTGAGGCCACCCAGGGCGAGCAAGATCCAGGCCAGGGCTGGCTGGCCGGTGGCGAGGGCTAGCAAAAGCGGCAATCCCACCAGGGCCCGACCCACCGTGAGGCCATCGGCGAGTTTGCGCATGCTGGTGGACCCCATTCAATTGCCCAGGCTCGGCCCCAGAATGCCTGCAGTTCAGCAACTTGGCCCGTGGTGCAACAGTCGGTTTCCGCAGTGATGTCAGCCCCGGTGCTGACGGTGACGGCGGACAGCCTCCTGCAACAGGCCGTTCAGCTGATGAG
>CAMDSS010000139.1 GCA_945907085.1 Cyanobium sp. NIES-981
CCCGCCGCCCTCTGGGACCAACGCTGGCTTGGGGCCGTGGCCGCCGCCCTGGCCAGCTGGGAGCAGGTGCTGCCCATTCGCCGCGCCCAGGAACCGGGCCAGGCCCACATCCTGATTTGGCGGCGTAAACCGCGGCTGCAAAACAACCGGGCCAGCCATGGCCGCGCCGAGCTGGAGCTGGTGGAGGTGGAGCGATCAGGTCAGTGGCAAATCGAACCGCTGGTCACCGTGGCGATCAGCCCCGGACAAGCCCAAACGGCGATCCAGGCCACGGCCCTGCACGAACTCGGCCATGCCTTTGGGCTCTGGGGCCACAGCGACCAAGCCAGCGATGTGATGGCTGTTTCGCCTGGAGCCAAGCCCCTGCTGCAGCTCAGCCCCCGGGATCGGGCCACCCTTGGCTGGCTCTACCGCCAGCCGGGGCTCAACTCCGGCGCGGTGCGCCCCGCCGCTGGGCCAGCACTTCCTGCACCTGGCGCCAACTGACCCCATGGTGGGCCAAGGCCACCTGCATGTGGAACACGATGTCGGCGGCTTCCCCGGCGATCTCGGCGGCGTTGTCGTCCTTGCAGGCCATCACAAATTCGGCGCTTTCTTCGCCGATTTTTTTGAGAATGGCGTTATCGCCTCCAGCCAACAGCTTGTTGGTGTAGCTGCCATGCTCAGGCGCATCCCGGCGGCCCTCGATCACCCGGGCCAGCTCAGTGCACACATCGGCCGGCGGTGGCAGGGCCGCGGCCCCCCCCGCACTGGGCTTGGGGCCCTCCTCGTAAAAGCAACTGCGGGCACCGGTGTGGCAAGCCCCCGCGCCGGCCTGCTCGATCGTGAGCAGCAACACATCGGCATCGCAGTCGTAGCGAAGGCCGCGCAGCTTTTGAAGCTGGCCGCTGGTGGCACCCTTATGCCACAACTCCTGGCGGGAGCGGCTCCAGTAGTGCACCTCGCCCGTGGCCAGGGTGCGCTCAATCGCCTCGGCGTTCATCCAGGCCACCATCAACACGGCGCCATCCAGCCAGTCCTGGGCCACGGCGGGAATCAGGCCTGCCTCGTTAAAGCGCAGGTGCTGGTCGAGCTCAGCGGCGAACTGCTCGGCCCGGGCGGGATCGAGCAGGTGAAAGGATGCCTCCAAGGGCTTTTGGTCCATCTGAACCAATCCTCCCGCAACATCTCCCGCCTGGCCGCAGGATGACCGCCGCCTTTACCTGCTCCAAAACCTTCAGCGGCTATCCCTGCTGTCACCGGCAATGGCGCCACCAGGGCCACTGCCGCTTTGTGCACGGCTACAGCCGCAGCTTCACCTTCTGGTTCCAGGCCAAGGCCCTCGATGCCAATGGGTTCGTGGTGGATTTCTCCAGCCTGCAAGACCTCGAAACCCAGCTCACCCACCAATTCGACCACACCTTTTTGGTCAATGCCGACGACCCCCTCCTCGAGCAATGGCAGGCCCTGCACGACCAAGGGGCCCTCGACCTGCGGGTGATGGACAACGTGGGCATGGAGGCCAGCGCCCAGCTGGTGTGGGGTTGGGCCAATGGCCTGCTGCACCAGCGGGACGGCGGCCGAAGCTGCTGCTGGAAGGTGGAAGCCCGCGAAAACGAACGCAATGGCGCCTGCTTTGAAGCCAGGCCCGCCTGGTTCAGCGCCGCCTAACCTTGCCCCTCTAACCACACAATCAGTCTGGGCATCAATCGACTTGCCACAGCATGGGCGATTTTCCAAAGCCTGCTGATCGAAGCTCTTCCATTTCTGCTGATCGGCGTTCTCATCGCTGGCTTAGCCCGCTGGCTCGCGCCCGGGGGAGGCTGGTTGCAGCGCTTGCCTAACCATCCACTCCTCGGCCCCATCACAGGAGCGGCCCTGGGTTTTGCCTTGCCAGCCTGTGAATGCGGCAACGTCCCCGTGGCGCGACGGTTAATCGCAGGAGGTGCTCCACTGGGCACATCCTTTGGCTTCCTTTTTGCTGCGCCGGTGCTGAACCCCGTCGTGATTGCCAGCACCTGGGCAGCCTTCCCCAATCAACCATGGCTGTTGGCGGCCAGGCCGCTGGGTGCGCTGTTGGTGGCCCTCACCCTGAGCCACCTTCTCCGGCTGATTCCAGAGGCCGAACTCCTGACCCCAGCACTGCTGGCAGAGCGACGCCTCAGCCAGCCCTTAACCCAGGTGGGCCTGCTGGAGCGAAGCTCTGGCTTGGTGGGTGCTCCCGTCCAAGCCATCACACCCCCAAGCCAACGCCTTCCGCTGGGAGAAGTACTGCAACACAGCAGCCGCGAGTTTCTCGATCTAACCGCGCTGCTTGTGATGGGCTGTGCCATTGCAGCCCTGGTCCAAACCCTGATGCCTCGAAGCTGGCTCCTTGCCGTGGGCGGAGCTCCCACCCTTTCGGTGCTCAGCCTGATGTTGCTCGCTGTCGTGGTGTCTGTGTGCTCCAGCGTGGATGCCTTCCTCGCCCTAGGTTTCGCCGCTCAGATCACTCCAGGAGCGCTGGTGGCCTTCCTGGTCCTGGGTCCCGTGATGGACCTGAAATTGCTTGGCCTCTTTGGAGTTTTGTTCAAACCCAAGGCCATTGCACTCACCGCCGCTGGAGCGAGCGTGATGGTGTTGCTGCTTGGTCAATGGGTGAATCTGATTCGACTGTGATGCGCTCCATGTCCCTGGCCCTTTGGGGAGGAGTGCTTCTAATGAGCAGCCTGACCGGTCGGCTCGACCTGCTTCTGCAGAGCACATTTCACCCCCTTGTCGCAGGCAGTGGCTTGGTTCTGCTGATCTGGGGCCTACAGCAGCTGTGGTCGTCTTGGCGCGAGCCACGCCAGCTGCGCTCCCCCATCACCTGGTGGCTGAGCAGCGGCGTGGCGTTATTGGTGCTGATCGTTCCACCCAACCCCTCCTTTAGCGAGCTGGTCGCCAATCGTCCCAACCAGTTAGCCAACGACAGCTCACTTAATTTTGTATCGCCCCCAGCCCAGCGCACTCTCACCGACTGGGTACGGCTGATGAACAGCCAACCCGACCCCAAGCTCTACGTCGGTGATCCGGTGCGGATCAGTGGCTTTGTGTTGCCCCAGCCAGGAGATCGGCCCCAGCTGGCCCGGCTGCTGGTGCGGTGTTGCCTGGCAGATGCCACTCCGGTGGGGCTCCCAATGCGCTGGCCAAAAGGCTTCAAGCCAAGGGCCGACACCTGGTTAGCGGTGCGCGGAAAGATGGAACTTGAAGATCACAACGGCCAGATCCGCACTGTTGTGGCGGTGCAGCATCTCAACCCAATCCCTAGGCCCAAGCGCCCACTTGAGCCTTGAATCGCCTAACCAGCTTTCGGATCTGTCTGGCCCTGGGAGGCGGCCTAGCCCTGGCGGGTCTCCAGCAGCACCTCTTGCAGCACCGGCCACCGCGGCTGGTTCAGCTGATCTCCACGACCGCCACCTCTGGGCCCGCAGCCCTGGATTTGTCTTTCAGCCGGCCCATGCAGCGGGCAAGCCTGGCCCAATCCAGCAAGCTCAATCCAGCCATGGCATTGCGCTGGCTAGGGGAGGGCAACACCTTGCGCCTCTTGTTAGAGCCAGGGCAAATCATCAACAGCCCACTCACCCTCGTCTTGCGGGGCGTCGACCAGCGCAATCTGGGCCTTTCACCCCAGCGATGGAGCTGGGATCCCCGTCCCTATCTGCTCGCGGTCGTTCCGACAGCCGATGGGGAACAACTGCAGATGCAATCCCGTGATGGCCGTTGGCACGGCCTGACCCCAAGCTTTCCAACGCTTGCTTCTGTGGTTCCCCTTGGAGATGGCTCTGGCATAGCCCTATCGACGCTTGACGGCCAATCCAGTCACCGGCTCTGGCTGCTTCCTGTCCAACAGCGCAATCTGGCCCGTCTCGAGCCCGGAAGCTTGGGGCGACTAGAGGAACCAAAGCCCGCCAGGCTGCGATCCCTCAGCGATCAAAACCTGAGGTATGCCCAAATCAGCAGCAACCGCCGTGGTGATCTGTTGGTGCAGAGTTCCACGATCGCCCTCGGTGAGGAGACGACGACGTTTTGGCCCAGCCAAGGCGGGCACACAACACTTGGGATTAAGGCCTCGGGGCCCATGCAGCTGTTACCCGAAGGTGGCGGGGTGATCGTGCCACAGGTCGAAGGCCTCAACCTGTATTCCCTGCCTGGGCAAGCCAGTCGTCGCCAGGTTCTCCCCGGTAGTCGCGATCTCAGCAGCTTCTG
Source organism: Cyanobium sp. NIES-981 (assembly GCA_945907085.1). Classification (GTDB taxonomy): domain Bacteria; phylum Cyanobacteriota; class Cyanobacteriia; order PCC-6307; family Cyanobiaceae; genus Cyanobium_A. The sequence goes on from CAMDSS010000139.1 coordinate 4,207, forward strand.
CCCCATGAGTGGCCGAGCCCTGTTGGTGCGCCACTGGCCCGACTACCGCCGCTCCTTGGAACTGGTGGAACCAGGCCAACCGCCGAGGCAGCTGTGGCTAGGAAGCGAAGGAGTGCTAGCCAGTGCCTGCGATCGGGGTGGCGAGAGGGTTTGGCTCTTGCTCAGCGATTGGAACAACGGGCTCAAACCAGAGCTGTTGGCCCTAAACCAACGCGGCCGGGTGCTCCAGCGCCGTCAACTGATGGGCTGGGAGCAAGAACCCGGCACGCCCATGCAATTCGATGCCACCCGCCAGGAGCTCTTACTCACCATGCGCCGCAAAGACAGATCCCCACAACCCGTTCTGATCGATGCCGCCACCCTGGCGTCACGCCCCTTGGCCAAGCAGGTGAACCTCGCTGTTTGGCTACCGAGTCGCTGACCGGCGCACCCCTGGGACCCGGCCTAGGACGGTGCGAAACGGCACCAGCGCCAACGCCCCGAGGAAACCGACCAGCTGGACAATCACCACGCAGGGGCCTGAGGGCAGATCGAACCCCCCCGAAACCAACAGACCCAGCACGGCGCAGCCCCCCCCTAGGACTGAGGCCAGGACCACATAGGTGTTGAAGTGGCGGCTCACCAACCTGGATGCACAGGCGGGGATCACCACAAAGGCACTGATGAGCAGCACCCCCACCGCCTTGATCGAGATCGCCACCACCACGGCCAGGAGCACGATGAACAGCAGCCGGTGGACCGGTACCGCCACACCGCGGGAGAGGGCAAGGGGCTCATCCAGGGTGAGCAGGATCTGATCCCGGCGGGTGAGGGCCAGGTAGCCGACAGCCACAACCAGAAGCGACGCAATCAGCCCCAGATCAAGCCAGGAAACCCCCAGGATGTCGCCAAAGAGAAGCTGGTGGATGCTCCCCCGATAGCTCCGCACGAAGCTGAGGGCCACCACCGCCAGGGCCAAAGACGAGGAATAGATGATGTTGAGCAGGGCATCGGCCGGCAGTTGGCTGCGCTGCACCAGATGGTTCACCCCTAGGGCAAACACCACCGCAAATGGGATTAGCACCAGGGTGGGGTTCAGGCCCAGTAGAATGCCGAGGGTGATGCCCAGCAGGGCGGAATGGCCCAGGGCGTCACTGAAGAAGGACAGTTGGCGGAGAACGGCGAAGCTGCCCAGAACCCCTCCCAGGGCTCCTGTGAGTAGCCCCCCGATGAGGGCCCGCTGCATGAACGGGAATTGGAGCAACTCCAGCAGAGGGGTCTCGATGCTCATGGGGCGTGGCGGTGGTGATAGGGCACAAAGCCACGGCCATAGACCTCCTCCAACTGGGCGGCGCTGAGGGCATGGTCGGGCGGCCCGGAGCAGCGGAGGCTGCGGTTGAGGCAGAGCACCCGGTCGCTGGTGCGACGCACCATGTCCAGGTCATGGGAGATCTGAAGGATCGTCCA
>CAMDSS010000140.1 GCA_945907085.1 Cyanobium sp. NIES-981
CGGCGTGAAAAGAATCTGCACTGCTGTGCCAATCGCCAGGCCAAGGGCGATGGCGAGGAGCTCGTCTCTGGCGGAGCTCCAGCTTGGGTTCGAGCTCAGCAGCGGCAAAATTCCAACAACTGCCACCACCCCATTCAGTAAGCGCAGCTTTGCTGGCAGGAGCAAGGTGAGCCCTTGCATGAAGGCGGCGACCAAGCCAAAGACAAACACCTGGGGAACCGATACCAGGGTCTGGGCAACCCAGGTGCCGATGGCCAGGCCAAGGGCGACGATCCCCAGTAACACCGGGTAGATCGCTGCTGGCCAGCGGCTGAAATCGGGTCGCACCACCAAGGCGGCAATCACGGCCCCAAAGGCCACGGCACTCCCTGAAAGGCCGAGTCCGAGGGCGGCTGCGCTGGTGAAAGCCGCTGCCAAGCCAATCACCAGCGCGCCGCGCAGCATCAGGCCTCGGGCCGCTTTAGGGCTTGGATCCAGCCCACCAGGAGAACCACAACCAGCAAGGCCACCCAGAACCAAAGCCGTGGGGGCCTGCTCACGCTGGCAATGCCAAGGAGCACGAGGGCGGCCCAGGGCGCTGGCTGGCGCCAGGAGCGCAACCAAAGCGAGCGTTGATGGGTCAACGGTTTGCTCTTCATCGTTCAGATCCGCCAATCCAGCGTAAGAACGGCATCACAAAACTCACCAGCGGGCGGCGCTCAACGGTGACCTGGGCCTTGGCCGGGGTTCCATTCTCGAGGGCCAGGTTGGGCCCTTGCCCGCCGCTCCAGGTCAAACCACTGGGCGTTGAAGCAGGCTCTAAGTCCACGGTCACGATGACCACGGGGGTTGTGATTTTGTCGCCGGTGGTGGCTACGGGGTCGCCGCCCTCGCCAAAGGCGGCTTGGCGGCTGCGGGTGATCAAATTCACGGCTAAATCGGGATCGCCCAGCACGCGGCTCACCTCCGAAGGATCGGCGCTGGCAGGGGTGATCGCGGCAATCCTGCCTTCCACCACCCCATAGCGCTGGGCGCTGCCGCCATAGCGATCGCGGGTTTGCAATAGGGGCTCCAGCTGGAGCCGCTGGCCCACGCGCAGCCTGGTGGCATCGGCATCACCAAACAGGGCCACGGCCTTGCGCATCCCCCGCTGGGGGTTGGGTCCCGGTCCAATGGTGCCCACCCGTTGGCCCGGACTGAGGGCCTGGCCAGGGGCCACAGAAAGGCTTAAGAGCAATCCGCTCCGCGGGGCAACCACCGCTTGGCTGAGCCGCTGGCCCTCCAATTCGGCCCTGGATGCATCAAGGGCAGCCAGTTGGCCTTCCAAGGCTTTGACCTGGCTTTGGTTGCGGAGGTAGAGATCCTGGGCGCCGACCCAAAGGGGGCTGTAGCGGGGAATGACCTCCTGGTTCCGCAGGGTTTCAAGGGCCTTGAGTTGTTGATAAACGGGCTGGTTGGTGGTTTGAATCGCAGTGATTTGGGCCCGCGCTGCCTGCTCTTGGCGGGTGATGGCCCTGGCTTGCCGCCCCAAGGCATCCGGATTGGCGGAGACAAAGCCTTTGCCAGGGGCTGCCTGGTCAATGCGATCGAGGGTGAGGAGCACCTCACCCTGGCGAACCTCTTGGCCCACCTGGGTCAGCACCGCTTGCACCTGGCCGGCTGAGCGGGCGTAGACGCCTAAGCGGCTATCGGGCTGCAGGAAAACGGCACTGCCTTCCACCTTCACTGCGACCCCTGGGTAGATGGCCCAGGCAGCTGACAGGCAGCTCACCAAAGCCATGGGCAGGAGGCGAGGGGCCAGCTCCACGAAGCGGAAAAACAGTGCTATTAGGGTACCTGCACTGATCAAGCAACACCGTTGAGCTGGGTCCGAAGTCACTGGTTGAGTGCCTTGGGCTTGACGTTCTGCTTGGCGTCGACCGGTGTGGTCGCGACGGCCCAGGGGGTTGAACCCAGCGGTGGGACGCCCCTGCGCCTGAGCCTGAATGAGGCGCTGAAACGGGGATTGGGCAACGCCCTTGCCCTCCAATCCAGTCAGTTGGATGTTGAGGAGAACAGGGCATTGCTGGGTCTGGCCAAGACCCGCTTTTTGCCCAAGTTGGATCTGGTGGCCCTGGGAACCTATGCCCAGGTTGGTACCAGCGTCGGCTTCATTTCCAATGTTCCAACGATTGGCGATATCAACCTCAGCGTGAACACCAATGGCTACGCCAATGTGCAGAACAGCTTCGCCAATGTGGGGCTGGCCATCAACTATCCCCTGCTTGATTTTGGCCGGGGTCCGCTCAAACAATCCGCCCAGGCCAGCCTGGCTGCATCGCAATCGGCGTTGAATGAACAGCAACGGCGCACCAAATTTGACATCGAGAGTGCCTACCTCAATGCCCAGCTTGCCGATGCCTTGATCCCCGTCTGGCAGCAATCGCTGACCCTCTCGAGCACCTTGTTGGCCAATGCCCGAGCCATTCGCCGCGTGGGATTGGCTGCCCGCATTGATACCTCCCAGGCCGAAGCCCTGTGGCAAACCGATCGGGCTGGCCTTGCCGATGCCCTGGCCCAACGGCAAATCGCCCTCAGCAGCTTGGCCCGGGTGTTGAACGAACCAGCCAACCAGCAGCTCAGCCTCAGCGATCCTTTGCAGCGCACGAAGGCCTGGCCCCTCTCCCTGGGCTCCACCCTCGAGCGCTCCCTCCAGCAGAGGCCCAGCCTGGAAGCCCTGGAATACCAGCGTCAGGCCCAGCTTGCCGCCGTGCGATTGGCGCGCTCAAGCCTGCTCCCCAGCGTTGGTTTGCTACTGGGCGGTGGCTTCAACGGCGACAGGCTCAGCGTGCAGGGCGAAGGGGCGAGCAGTTCGCTGTCGGGCACCTTTTACGACGTGGGAGCCCTCGTCAACGTTCGTCAACCATTGTTCGATGGGGGCGTGAGCCAGCAGTCCACGGCATTGGCCCAGCGGCGGGTGGAGCAAAGCGCGGTGGCCATCGAAGTAGCCAAGCAGGCCATTACCCAAAGCGTGCAGACCTGGTTTTCGATTCATGGGGCCTCTGGACTCCAAATCGAGGCGGCAGCCGCCGCAGTTCGCGCCGGCAATGTGGCCGTGGCGGATGCCCTGCTGCGTTTTCGCGCGGGAATTGCGCCGATCACCGACTGCCTGATTGCCCAACGGAACCTGCAGGCCGCCCGCTCGGCGGAAGCTGCGGCTTTGCATCGTTGGAACCTGGCCCGCGCCGGATTGGCCTACGAAACGGGGTTGCCCTAGCTGGAGGGCACTTCGTAGAGAAAAGCCACAGCCCTCAGGCGCCAAAGCGCTACCTGGTCAGGATGAATTGCCGGCCACCAGTCCAGGGCCATTTCTTCCTCTATGACTTCCGTCTCCATCCCAACCTGTCGCCCTGGGCTCCTGGCTTTGTTGGCGGCGAGCCTGCTTGGCGCGCCCCTCGTTGCAAAGAGCGAGGTGCTCTACAAGCTCAACACCCAGTGCAGTTTGGGCGCAGGCAATCCCCAGCCGTGCCAGGTGGAAGCCATCAACGAAAAGGGTGCCACCCTGTATCGCCAAACCATTGGCAGCACCACCGAAACCATTCGCATCACCGACCAGCCGGTGCGGATGGAGCGCTGGGATGGCCAGACCAAGGGGTGGCAGTCGCTCACGTCTGCCGCCGCCCGTTTCTCGCGAAACACGGTGTGTTTCAACGGCCGTGATCTCTGCGTGGTCAACCCCAACTACCTCAACAGTGTTGTGCAGGATCGCCCCGAGGCGATGGCCGGTCGCGATCTGGTGCAGGTGTTCTTCGGCAAGGACGGCCGAATCAACCTGAGTTGTTATGACGATGGCTGCAACAAGGTGGCCCCATGAAGGATGCCCGTGCTGCCTTCGGAATGGCACTGGCGGCGTTGATGGCCGTTCCGGCTGGCAATGCCCTGGCCAGTAGGCAATTCACTCCAGAGGCGCCGCTTGCTGTTGCCTCTTCGGCCGACATCCTGGTTGCCCGGGGTGGCGGTGGTGGCAGGGCTAGTGGCGGCGGCAGGGCTAGCGGCGGTCGAGCTGCTGCTGGCGGCAACCCTGGTGGTGGAAGACAGGCGGGTAATCGCAGCGGCAGTCGGGCGAATAACGGCTTCGGCAATGCTGGTGCTGGCCTCAACCGCGGCTCCACACGTCCCAGCGGCGGCTGGAGCAACCAGGTCAGGCCTGGGGCGAGCACAGAGCCTTCCCTTGATCGGGCCAATCGCCCCAACCGGGATGCTATTGGGTCGGGCAGCTTTGATCGAAACCGTGATCTCAACGGCAACCGCGATATCAATCGCAACCGTGACGTCAATCGCAATGTGAATCGCGATGTGAATCGCAACGTCAATCGCAATGTGAATCGCAACGTCAGTCGCGATGTCAACCGCAACTGGAATCGTCAGGTCAATATTAATAATGTGGTGGTTCGTCCCGGCTGGGCAAGACCTGGCTGGGGCGTCGCCCGCCCCTGGAGCTATGGCTGGTATGGCGTTTCGACAACCCCGGCTTGGGGATGGTGGGGAGCGCGGGCAGCCCTCTGGGGCGTGGGCACCCTCGCCACTGCCGCCATCATCAACAACGCGGTTGATGACGCAATTTCTGATAACTACACAACGATTGTTGTGCCGAATAGCGATTACTCGCTTTACTACGGATCCATCCAGCCCAGCGGCCAATCCGTCGTTAGTTTTGTGGTGAAAGCTGACGGCAATGACTACCAACTCAGTGCCGATTGCAACGCCGGCACCATTAATGGGGAGGAGCCTAAGACTGCGGCCCAAGCCGAACTCCTCAATGCGGCCTGCCAGGTGGCCTTTGGTTCTACCTAGGTGGCCCGTAAGTGGCGTTGCGACCTGTCATGGAGCTGTTAGCTTTCTTGAGCTCTATCCTGAAGCCAGGATCACAATGAAAAGCTTTCGTGCCTTGTTTGCTGGGCAGCTTGTTGCTGCTCCCCTAGCGGGTGGTCTGGCCGTTCTCCTGGCATCTGGTGTTCAGGCCGCGCCGGTTTGCACCTTCCTCCAGCCGGTGGGCGGCAATGGGGTGAGCACGATTGTCAGTAAGTCGGTGGGGCGCGGCAAGTTGATCGGCAACACCAATTGGAACACCGACTTTTTCGTGACCCAGTCTTACACCAGCTACAAGTTCTTCTTTACGGCCAATTCCTCCGATCCCAACGCCCAATACCCGGTGGAGGGCTTCATGAAGTTCAGCGATGGCTCGAACCTCCAGGTGATCAACACCTTGATGAACCCCCCCATGGGTACGGGCAAGATGTTCGGCCCCTTTGCGGCGGTGCCCGGCAAGCAGGCCACCCAGATGAACTTCAAGGTGGGTGCCAGCAATGATCCCAATGCCTTGGGCTTCAGCTATCGCATCTCGGTGCAGGGTTGCCGCTGATGCCTAGGGCGTGGCGTGGCTTGCTGCTGGGGGCCCTGCTCTCCCCGCTGATGGCCATGCCCGCTGCGTGGGCCTTGGAGGAGATTGTGATCAAGATTCCCCTGCTCGATACCGATTTCACGGTGCGAGTGGGCGAATTACGGGACCCCAGGGCTCTGCGCACCGGCACAAGTGATCTCGCCGAACTGGATCGGGCCAGCGCAGGAGCTGTTGGCAGAGAGCTCCTAGCCCTGCTCAACCAGCCAGTGCCGCTGAGCCT
>CAMDSS010000141.1 GCA_945907085.1 Cyanobium sp. NIES-981
TGCCGGCCTGCGTTGAAGGACATAATCAGGCCCAATCATTCCAGTGACCGAAATTCCAACCGGCGGCAGTTTCACCTGCGCAGTTGATAGCGACACGGCCCCATCCGTTGCCAGCGATGTGGCAGCAGAGCAAGCCAATCCCGTAGCCACTTCCACCGAGGCGCCCAGCGGCTCCAGCGAAACCAGCACCACCCCAACGGCTGAGACCAATCCCCAGGCCGAGCCCTCCGGCTTCTCGCGCTTTGGCTTCGGCCCCGAATTGCTGAAGGCCCTCAGCGACATCGGCTACCAGGAGCCCTCACCGATCCAAAAGGCCGCCATCCCCGAACTGATGCTCGGCCGCGACCTGGTGGGCCAGGCCCAAACCGGCACCGGCAAAACGGCCGCCTTTGCCTTGCCCATGCTGGCGGCCCTGGACCCCGAGCAGCGCAAGCCCCAGGTGTTGGTGCTCGCCCCCACCCGGGAACTCGCCATCCAGGTGGCCGATGCCTTCAGCAGCTATGCCGCCCACCTGAACCATGTGCGGGTTCTGGCGATCTACGGCGGAGCTGACTTCCGCGACCAGATCCACCAACTCAAACGCGGTGTGCAGATCGTGGTTGGCACCCCGGGACGGGTGATGGACCACATGCGTCAGGGCACCCTCGACCTCTCCTCCCTGCGGGCCTTGGTGCTTGATGAGGCCGACGAGATGCTGCGCATGGGATTCATCGACGACGTCGAATGGGTTCTCACCCAGCTGCCTGAAAAGCGCCAGGTTGTGCTGTTCTCGGCCACCATGCCGAGCGAAATCCGCCGGATTTCCCAGAAGTACCTCAATGCTCCGGCCGAGGTCACCATCAAGCAAAAAGCTGCCGATGCCAGCCGCATCCGCCAGCGCTACCTGATGGTGCACGCCCCCCACAAGATCGGGGCCCTCGAGCGGGTGCTGGAAGCGGAACGCAGTGAGGGGGTGATCATCTTTGCCCGTACCAAGGCCATCACCATGACGGTGGCCGAATCCCTCGAGCAACACGGCTACGACGTGGCCGTTCTCAATGGCGATGTGCCCCAGGCCCAACGGGAACGGACGATCGAACGGCTCAAGCAAGGCCAAGTGGATGTGTTGGTGGCCACCGACGTGGCAGCCCGGGGCCTGGATGTGGATCGCATCAGCCTGGTGATCAACTACGACATCCCCTTTGACTCGGAGGCCTACGTCCACCGCATCGGCCGCACCGGCCGGGCTGGTCGCACCGGCGACGCCATCCTGTTTCTCACCCCCCGGGAGCGCCGCTTCCTGGGCGGCCTCGAGCGGGCTGTGGGCAAACCGATCGAGCAAATGGATGTGCCCAACAACGCCACCATCAACCAAAACCGCCTGGATCGGCTGCGCACCAAGCTCACCACCAGCCTGCAAACCCCTGCGAGCAACGAAGAAGAGCGGGCCCTGCTCAGCGAGATCCTGCAACGGGTCACCCAGGAACTGGGCTGCACCGCCGACCAACTGGCCCTGGCCGCCCTCGAATTCAGCCTGGCTGGCAAACCCCTGTTGATCCAGGGCGAAGACAACTTCGACCAGGTGCGTCAAAACGGTCCAAGCCGGGACATTGGCCGTGATCCCCGCCGGAGCCGCGAAGGCGGTCGGGACTTCGGCCGCGATGGCGGCAGGGATGGCGGAAGGGATGGGGGCCGCGATGCTGGCCGGGGCGCCCCCCGCGGTGACCGGCCGATGGGCCCTCCCGAAGACCACATGGAACGCTTCCGTGTGGAAGTGGGCTGGCGCGATCGCATCAAGCCGGGAAACATCGTTGGCGCCATTGCCAACGAAGCTGGTCTGAACGGCCGCTCCATTGGCCGGATTCAGATCTTTGATACCCACAGCACGGTTGATCTACCCAAGGGCATGCCAGAGGATGTCTTTCAGGGCCTCCGCCAGCTGCGGGTGATGAACAAATCCCTGCAGATCTCCCGTTTCGACGGCTAGGCCTTGTTTCAGCCATGACCCTTTACGTTGGCAACCTCTCGTTCCAGGCGGAACGGGAGGACCTATTGGATCTCTTCAGCCCCTACGGAGAGGTCACCCAATGCAGCCTTCCCCTCGACCGGGAAACGGGCCGCAAACGGGGCTTTGCCTTTGTCGAACTGGCCGACGCCGCAGCTGAACAAAAAGCCATCGACGACCTCCAGGACGTCGAGTGGATGGGCCGCATGATCCGCGTCAACCCCGCCGCCCCCCGGGAAGGGGGCGGCGGCAACAGATCCAGCGGCAAACGATCCAGTAGCAACCGTGGCACAGGTGAACGCGGCTCCGGTGACCGCCCTGAAGGCGGCTACGGAGATGGCGGCAACCGCTGGTAGGTGGCCAAAAAGAAAACCCCCGGGGTTGGCCTTGCCAATCCAGGGGGTCTTTGCATGGTTTTTGAGCGGGCTCTGGGGCTAACTAACCCATGGACACCTAACCCAACTGCAAACCCGAATCCAAGGTTTCCAGCTCATGCATTTGATCGGTATGGCAACCCCGTTTGCGCAGGTCAGCGCCGCGGGCTTCGGCAAGGGGTTCGCCTTCGCGTTGGCCAGGTAACCAGGCCTTGAGATGGCGGCGGCGCATTTTGGCCGTGAAGCGTTGGAATCGATTGAAAGCTCGACTTTTGGTCATCACACCTCCTGAGGAGACGAATTCGTTCTACTGCTTTTGGGCCCCCAAAAGGAGTGCTGTATGAACATCTTCAGCATCGCCCCAGCGATTGACCCTGAACGTGGCCCCTGCCTACACCCCGTCTAGAGAAACTGCTCCCATGACCGCTCCAGCCCTGCAGCGCTTAACCGCCGCGCTCCACCCCCATCGGCGCCTGGTGTGGCTGGCGGCAGGCTGTTCCGTGTTGAACAAGCTGTTCGACCTGGCGCCACCGGTGCTGATCGGCCTGGCCGTGGATGTGGTGGTGAAGCAAAACACCTCCTGGCTGGCGGCCTGGGGGGTGAGCTCGGTGCCAGGTCAACTGGGCGTGCTGGCCGTGCTCTCCTTTGGGATTTGGAGCGCGGAATCGCTCTTTGAATATCTCTACGCCCTGCTCTGGCGCAACCTGGCCCAAACCGTTCAGCACGAGTTGCGCCAAGAGGCCTACGGCCACCTCCAGCAATTGGAGATGGCGTTCTTTGAGCAAGGCAGCACCGGCCGCTTAATGGCGATCCTCAACGACGACATCAACCAACTCGAGCGCTTTCTGGATCAGGGAGCCAATGAAATCCTGCAACTCCTCACCACCGTGTTAGCCGTCGGTGGCGCGATGGTGCTCCTCTCTCCAATGGTGGCGGGGGTGGCCTTCATTCCGATCCCCGTGATCCTCTGGGGATCCCTGCGCTTTCAAAAGCGGCTGGCCCCCCGCTACCGGGAGGTGCGCGAACGGGCCGGGGATTTGGCATCCCGGTTGAGCAACAACCTCGGGGGCATGCTCACGATCAAGAGCTATGCCGCCGAAACCTGGGAGCTGGGCCGACTCGCCGAGGACAGCCAGGCCTATCGGCTCAGCAACGGGCGGGCCATCCGCCTCTCGGCAGCGTTCATTCCCCTGATTCGCTTTGCGATCCTGTTTGCCTTTTTGGCCATCCTCGTGATTGGTGGTCTCCAAGCGTGGCAGGGGGTCATTGCCGTGGGCACCTACAGCTTCCTGGTATTCATCACCCAGCGATTGCTATGGCCCCTCACCACCTTGGGCCGCACCCTCGACGACTACCAACGGGCCATGGCTTCGACCTCCCGGGTGCTGGACCTGCTGGATACGCCGATTGCGATTGCCAGCGGGGATCAAGCCCTTCCCAGGCAACAGGTGCGCGGGGCGATCCAATTTCAAGCGGTGGATTTCGCCTACGACGGCCGCAAGCCCCTACTGCAGGGGTTCAATTTGGAGATTCCGGCTGGCAGCACCATCGGCATCGTGGGAGCCACCGGCTCAGGTAAGAGCACGATCGTCAAACTGCTGCTGCGCCTCTATGAGATTCAAGGCGGCCAGATCCTCTTGGATGGTCAAGGGATCCAGGGGCTGAAACTCCAAGACCTGCGCCAGGCCATCGGCCTGGTGAGCCAAGAGGTCTTCCTCTTCCACGGCACCGTGGGCGAGAACATTGCCTATGGCAGCTTTGGCGCCCCCAGGGCTGCCATCAAGCAGGCCGCAGTCCTCGCCGAGGCCGCTGGATTTATTGAAACCCTGCCGGAGGGCTACGACACCGTGGTGGGTGAGCGGGGCCAGCGGCTATCCGGTGGTCAGCGCCAACGCATTGCCCTGGCCCGAGCCATCCTCAAAAATCCACCGGTGTTGGTGCTCGATGAGGCCACCGCCGCTGTCGATAACGAAACCGAGGCCGCCATTCAGCGGTCCTTGGATCGGATCACCGCCTCCCGAACCACCCTGGTGATTGCCCATCGCCTCAGCACCGTGCGCCATGCCGATCAAATCGTGGTCATGGAGCAGGGGCGCATCGTTGAATCGGGGCACCACGATGACCTGATTGGCCGCGATGGGCCCTACGCCAATCTCTGGCGGGTACAGGCGGGCCTGCGCCAAAACGAGGAACTACGGCTTTGACCCTGGCCTGGATGGTGTTTGAGGTCACAGCAGGAAGTGACCGTTGTGCTTGGCGGCATGAAGCTGGGCTTCCCAGTGGTGCAATAGCTTTTAAGGAATGAACAGCACTCCGGCAAAGCGCCGCCGAAAGCGTGCGAAGCGTGGCCCCGTGCTGGTTGCCATTGCCGTGGGCTTGGGGGGCGGACTACTCCTGGCCGAACCTTTGTCCAATCTGCTCAATGGGAAGGGCCTGGGGAACCAAGCCATTACCAACCCATTCACCGCCTGGAGTGGGATCGGCAACCAAGACATCTTGCTCGTGGGAACTGATGTCGGTGGTGGCAACACCGACGTGATCGCAGCCCTGCGCATCGACGGCAGCACCACCCGGATCACCCAGGTGCCCCGCGATTCCTATATCGAAGCCCAGGGCTATGGCCCCCACAAAATCAATGCCCTCTACAGCCTGGGCGGCCTCGATCTCCTCAAGCAAGAACTGTCGCGCAAGCTGGGTCGGCCGATCAGCCACCACGTGATGGTGAACCTTTCCGCCATTCGCAGGATGGCGGATGCCATTGGCGGCATTGAGGTGAACGTGCCCAAGCGGATGTACTACGTGGACAACAGCCAGGGGCTCTACATCGACTTGAAACCTGGGCTGCAAAACCTCAAAGGCCGCCAGCTTGAGGGGTTCCTGCGCTTCCGCCACGATGAAATGGGCGACATCGGCCGGATCGAGCGCCAGCAACTCGCCCTCCAGGCCCTCTTCCGAAAGCTCACCCGGCCCGAGCAACTGGTGCGCCTACCGCTCCTTTTGAGTGCGGCCGGCAAAGATCTCAAAACCGACCTGGGCCCCATGGAACTGGGAGGTTTGATTACGGCCATGGGCACCACCCACCTCGAAACCAAACGGCTCGGGGGGCGACCGTTCTACCGCGATGGCCTGAGCTATTGGGATGCGGAATGGCCCCCCGCCAGTCCATCGGCATCGGATGGTTCCAGCACCGAGAACGACCGCTACCGCAACCTCTACTAGGGC
>CAMDSS010000142.1 GCA_945907085.1 Cyanobium sp. NIES-981
CGGTCGCTCGTCACGGCCACGCAGCGCCCCTGCAGGTAGGCCGAGTAGGTCTGGTCGGCGGTTTGGAATTTGAGCGGGGTGTAGGCAGCGTTGATTTCGCGCATGCGATCGGCGAGGTTGAGCTCGGTGGTGGTGCCGCTCTCCACGCAAATGGGCTTACCGGCCAACTCCTTCAGGCCCTTGATGCCGCTAGCCGCCGGCACCATCACCCCTTGGCCGTCATAGAAGGTGGTGGGGGCAAAACTCAGCCCATTGCCGCCCGATGCATCCCGGCTCAAGGTGAGGGTGGTGTTGCGGGAGAGCAGGTCCACCTCGCCGCTGGCCAGGGCCGCAAACCGTTCGCTGGAATTGAGGTCGCGGTAATCCACCTTGGCTGGATCGCCAAACAACGCTGCCGCCACGGCCTTGCACACATCCACATCCAGGCCGCTGTAGCTGCCGTCTGGCGCTACAAAACTGAAACCGGTCAACTTGCCATCCACCCCACACACCACGGTGCCGCGGGCTTTGATGGTGGCCAGCTTCTGGCTTTGCACCCCGCCGTCCTCGCTGGCGCATCCCACCAGCACCAGGGCGGTAAGGAAAGGAACAACGGCAGCCAGCCTGGGGAAGCGAACCATGGATGGCGAAAGAGGTTTTCGGCAGTTTGGCAGTAATCCCATCTGCCTAGGCTCAGGAGAGCGTGTTTGGCCCGAACCCCAGGTGAGCAGGTTGCGGAGCCAATCCCCCCATCAGCGGCTTCAGGCCATCGCCCGCGATCTTGTGGCACTCAGCCACAACCCCGACGACTTCGACCACGCCTTTCATCTACTCAATGCCAGCTATGCCACCCCGGCGGCGGCCCAAGCCCGGGAACGGCTAAAAAGCGACCCTTCCATTGCCCCATTGGTGGCCGAGCGCTACTGGGGGCCCTGGCCCCAAACCCCTGAACTGATCCAGCTACCACCAGGCAGTTTGGGCCACTCCTACGGGCGCTTTCTTCAACACCAGGGGCTCGACCCCCTGCCCGATCCTGAGTTGTCCGAGGGCAGTCAGGCCGACGACCACTATCTCCAACTGCGGATTCGCCACACCCACGATCTTTGGCATGTGGTGGCTGGGATCCCCCCCACCTCAGCAGGGGAGGCCGCCCTCGATGGCCTCACCACCGAACAATTGCGCTGGCCCGGTTCCGCCCTGCTCCTGGCGGCCCATCTGCTGCATCGGGCCGAAGCGGATCCCCAAGAGGGCCCCGATGTGGGCCTCGCCATTGCCTTCGGATTGGAGCTGGGGGCCAAGAGCCAGCCGCTTCTGGCCCAACGTTGGGAGGAAGGCTGGTCAACCCCGCTGCAGGCCTGGCGCCAGAAACTCGGTATGAACGCCCTCCTGCAACGCAATCCTTTCCATTCCACTGCCAGTCCAATCCAAGGGTCAGACTGGGGCGAAATCTTGTTACTCCCGGGCTAGATGGGCCGTTTCCAAGCCTCTGGAGCATGGGACTTACGCCGCACGTTGATCGGCAAGCCCCTCCCCACCAGCGCCCACGCCGAAGAGCGGCTCACCAACGCTGAGGCCCTCGCCATCCTGAGCTCCGATGCCCTCTCCTCGGTGGCCTATGCCACCCAGGAAATTGTGCTGGTGCTTGGCATGGCCGGGGCCGTGGGCCTGGGCTTCACCTTGCCGATCACGGGGCTGATCATTGCCCTGATGATCATCGTGGCGATTAGCTATCGCCAAACCATCAAGGCCTATCCCCTGGGGGGGGGCTCCTACCGGGTCTCCCACGAAAACCTGGGCGATCTGCCGGGCTTGGTGGCAGGCGCCGCCCTCTCGATTGATTACGTGCTCACCGTGGCCGTGAGCACGGCGGCGGGCATTTCGGCGCTCACCTCCTATTTCCATGGTCTGGAGCCCTATCGGGTGCCCCTGTGCCTGCTGGCCTTGGTGCTGTTGATGGTGGTCAACCTGCGGGGGCTGCGCTCCAGCGCCCAACTGCTCAGCGCCCCCACCTATGTGTTTATGGCTGCCGTACTCACGGTGGTGGGCGTGGGTCTGCTCAAGCTGGCCCATGGCGACATAGCCCCCATGGCCGCCGCCGAGCAAAACCTGCGGATGGTCGAACAGCACGGCGGTCTTACGGCGATCAGTGCCGTACTGCTGATGCGGGCCTTCAGCTCGGGCTGCGCAGCCCTCACCGGCATTGAGGCGATCAGCGATTCGGTGATGGCGTTTAAGCCCACCGAATGGAAAAACGCCCGGCGCGTGCTCACCGTGATGGTGCTGCTTCTAGCCGTGATGTTCGGCGGGATGAGCGTGCTGGCCCAACAACTGGGCACCATCTACGAGGAGAACGGGCCCACCCTGCTCTACCAACTGGGGGATCAGGTCTTTGGTCACCACAGTCCCATGGTGTTGGTGTTGCAGGTGGCAACCCTGCTGATCCTGCTCCTCGCCGCCAACACCGCCTACGCCGACTTCCCCCGCCTGGCCAACTTCCTGGCCCAGGACGGCTACCTGCCCCGCCAACTCACCTCCCTGGGCGATCGGCTGGTGTTTAGCAACGGAATCCTGGCCCTCAGTGGCTTTGCCGGGATGTTGATCGTGATCTTTGGCGGCAGCGTGACCCGGCTGATCCCCCTCTATGCGGTGGGCGTGTTTTTGAGCTTCACCCTCTCCCAGGCCGGGATGGTGGTGCATTGGTGGAAAGAACGGGGGTTGGGCTGGCGGGTCAAGGCACTGATCAACGGCTTTGGCAGCCTGGTCACCCTGGTGGTGACAGGGGTGCTGCTGTTCAGCAAGTTCACCCATGGAGCCTGGGTGGTGGTGGTCACCATCCCCCTGCTCGTGATGCTGTTTTTGGCAATCAAACGCCACTACAAGCTGGTGGCCAAGCGACTGCGCCTGGCCACCGATAAGAAGCTCTCCCTGCCCCAGGCCCCGGCCGATGGTGGGGCACCGGTGGTGGTGCTTGTGGGCCAACTGCACCGCGGCAGCTTCGAGGCCGTGCGCTATGCCCGCTCCATTGCCCGGGAGCTGGTGGCCGTGCACGTGGATTTAGGCCTCGGCAAAGCGGAGGCCTTTCGGGAGCAATGGCACCGCCAACTCCCCGACATCCCGCTGGTGGTGCTCGATTCCCCCTACCGCTCCCTGATTTATCCGGTGCTGGAGTTTGTCAAAACCTTTGAGATGGAGCACAAAAAAGATCGCGAAACGTTCTGCACGGTGGTGCTGCCCGTCTTTGTGACCAGGCATCGCTGGGAAAACCTGCTCCACAACCAATCCACCATTTCCCTGCGCAGTGCCCTCCGGGCCCAGGGCACCCGGGTGGTCACCACGGTTGGCTTCTATTTGTAAGCCCCAGTTGGCGTGACAGAAGGGGTGCGGGTGGTAGTGGCGGGCCCGCCCAAGGCCCAAAGGGCTGGGATTGCATAGAGGCTGCAATAAACGGCTGGGCCCCACTGCCAGCCCTGCTTCTCGAGCAGCCAACTGCACACCAGCGGCGATGTGCCCGCAAACAGGGCCATGGCCAGGCTGTAGGCGATGGAAAACACCGTGCACCGCTGGCGCTCGGGCACCATCTCCACCGCCATCACCCCCTGGGCTCCCATGGTGAGCATCACCGGCAACACCCCCAGGGCCTGGCCGATCAGCAATCCCCTCGGGCCAGCCAATTGCACCAGGGGCAACACCACCGGGGTGGTGAGGGCTAAGAGAAGGTTGCCAATCCGATTGATCGACACTTTTCCGTAGCGATCCACCAAAACCCCACCGAGCACCACCAAGGGCAAGCCCAGGGTTTGGATCACTGTGGCTGTGGTGTTGGCCGCAGCCACACTCGATCCCCTCTGGTTGCCGCTGTAGTCGACCAAATAGACAAACAGCACATAGAAAACGACATTGGCGAACGACACCAACGCACCAATGCGCAGCACCAAGCGCCATTGGCCGCCCAACTCGCGCAGCCGACCGCCCATGGCACCAAGCAGGTCGGCCCCCGAGTGAATCGCCGCCTGCTCCCTGGAGGGCTCCAGGGTTTCGGGCATCTGGCGCCGCATCCACAACCCCAAAACCGCCACCACGGCCCCCATCGCGAAGGGCAGCCTCCAGCCCCAGGCCTCCATCGCCGAAGCCCCCAGCAGCTCAGCCAGCACCGCCACCGTGGCTGAGCCCAAGCTGAAACCCAAGAGACCCCCGGCGGTGGCCAGGCTGGCCAAGAATCCCTGGCGCCCAGGCCGGGCGGCCTCGGTGGCGTAGGTCATCGATCCGGTGAATTCCCCCCCTACGGAGAAGCCCTGCAGCATGCGGAGCAGCAGCAGCACCAAGCCGGCCGCAGGTCCCCACTGGGCATGGGTGGGCAACAGGGCAATCAGCAGGCTCGAGCCCCCCATCAACACAATGCTGAGGCTGAGCATGTTGCGCCGGCCGAGCAGATCGCCGATGGGGCCCAGCACCAGGCTGCCCACGGGCCGCATCAAGTAGCCCACCGCAAACACCGCAAAGGCCGCCACCACCTGCATCCCCGGCGCATCAGTAGGGAAAAAGGCCTTGCCCAAAGGGGTGGCCACGTAGCCGTAAACGGCAAAATCAAACCACTCGAGGGCATTGCCCCACAGGGCCGCGAGGGTGGCCGCCCGGCGCTGGCCCGCCGTGAGGTGCAGGGTCATGGTTTCGGACCTGAACGATCGAGCAGGCGCGATTCCCACCACAACAACAGCTTGGGCACGGCCACAATCAGCGCCACAAGAACGAGCGCACCAATGCCAAATTCCAGCACCCCTTCCACCATGCGCTGGAACGGAATCCACCGCCCCCCCAGCCAAGCCAGACTCACCATGGTGGTGGCCCAGAGAAGGGCACCGGTGCAGTTGAACACCAAAAAGCGGCCGTAGGGCATCCCCACCGCCCCGGCCATGGGGCCCGCCACCACCCGCAGCACCGCCACAAAACGACCCAACAGCACCGATTTGCCGGCATGGTTGAGAAACTGGATTCGGAGCGTCTCCATCTGCTCTGGGGATTGGCGCAGCCACCGGCCCACCCGCAGCAGCAGGGGCCAACCGGCCCGGCGACCGACCCAGTAGCCAATCGAATCGCCCACCATCGCCCCACTACTGGCGGCGGCGATCACACCAGCCAGGTTCAAATGGCCACTGCCGGCGGCATATCCGCCCAGCAGCGTCACGGTTTCCCCAGGCAGGGGCAGCCCAGCACTCTCGAGCACCATCGCAGCAAACACCACGCCATAGCCCCAGGTGTTGATCAGGTCTTCGAGGTTGGCCGTGCTCAAGAACTCAGGCAGAACCATGCTCTAGCTCAGCCGATCAGATGGCCTAATTGTGCAAGGCCATAGCGGCCGAGCCCCACCAGGGCAGCCCCACCGATCAACTGCAGCACGCTCCACCGCCAGCGCAACAGCAGCACCAGGGCCAGCACCACCAGCCCAGCTGGGGCCCAATCGAACGGGCCGG
>CAMDSS010000143.1 GCA_945907085.1 Cyanobium sp. NIES-981
ATGAAATTTTAGGGCATCCGCACCGGCACAGGTGAACGGCCGCTGCAGATCGACGCAATTTGGCGCAAGCTAGCCCGCGGCCTGCAGAACCTCGAGTTTGCAGAAGGCCCCAGCGCCCTCAGGTAAGAAAGCCGGCTGGGACCACTCCCTCGATTCTCTGGGATACGCCTGCCTGACCCTGAGGCACGGGTTGTTGCCGTACAGCCTTGGCCCGGGCCCCCGCTTCAGCTAAGCGCCGGCGGCCCAGCCGTAAGCAGTCGGTGGCTGGGGGTCAACCCTGTGCGCACGGGCCTGGGGGTGTTGCCCCGTTTCTGCGCACGTGTGTGCGCATCCTGCTGGCCCTGGCTCCCGAGACTCCCTGACACCACAAGGCCGCGGTAGTCGCCTTCTAAGCAGCCGGTCGTTGGTTCGAATCCAACAGGGGGCGTTGCCAGGAACGAAGGAGCTTCAAGGGCAATGGGTGCAATGACCAATGGCTCCAGAACGCAGATCCAACCAGATCTGATTGGATCTGATCACAGAAACCCGGAAGCGCCCCCCGAAGCGCTTAGCCCCGCCCCTGGAACCAGTCAACTGGCGTAACTGGCGTAGGCCTTTTCTTCGCACAGCTCCGAGCCGTAGGCCTGGTTGATCTGGCGCTTGAGGGCTGCACGCCTGTCGTTCTGGAGATACACCTGGCGTGCGAGTTCCACAAATTCGGCATCAAACTGACCCTGCCGCTCCTTATCGCGAAGGGCATCTTCAATGGTCCAAAGCGATTGATTCACGCTCTTAAGACCTGAAAATCTCCCTTGCTCCACGGGAAACGCCAGGTTCCCCAAGACCTGGCGCAGCAAAGACAATTCCTGAATCCCGTGGGCCAGTCCTTCACCCTTGAGGTGAAGGACCTTGATCTCCAGAATGGTGATCTTATCGAGCAATTCCCCCAGGGATACTGGGATCAGGCAACGACAGCCAGTCATCCGCGGTGAGACTTGAAGATCTGCTCCGTGGGATGGCTCTCACCCACCAAATCACTATCCATGCCGCCGAGGGATGGGCTGAGATCAACCTGGCCATGGACCTGATGCTCCTGGCCGCCCACGAGATCACCATGGCCGTTGCCGTGGCCGTGGCCAGTAGAACCAGCAACAGCACCAAAGACAACGGCATCGCCCGTGGAGCAACCGCCGTGGGCGCCACCAGCGTGGGAACCACCAACACCGGTCAGCTGTTCACCTTGGGAATCCTGAAAGGAACCAATGTGGAAGCGCTCAAGCTGGTCGTGGACATAGCGATTGATCTCCCGGCCAAGATCGCCATTTCGAATGGCATCGAGTTTTTCAAAAGCATTCTTTCCATCAAGAAAATCAAACAGGCTTTGGCCAATAGCATGGGTAGAACTGGACATAGAGTGTTATCCGTTGTGTAGGGATAGGAATCAATCTTTGATCCCTTTCGGTTGACCCAATCAGCATCCGATCCGCTGCACATTCGTGACAAGGCATTTGTAAATCCATTTACCGACTTCACGCTGAGGAGGCGGCGATTGCTTGTCCCCCCATCGACGGCTGGAGCTGGCCAAGCACCTGCAGCAGCAGGGGTCGTGGCTTGCCGCCGCCGCGGCCTATGCCGAGCTGGCGGCGCTGGTGCCCTCAGACCACCGATTCCTGGCCAACCAGGCCAATGCCCTGTGGTTGGCCGACCTGCCGGAAGCCGCCCATCGCTGCTACCGCCGAGCCCTAGCCCTTCAACCCGACTGCGCCATCAGCCGTCGCGGCCTGGCCAGCTGCCTGCGGGACCTCAATCAATTCGACGAAGCCCTGGAGCTCCACCGGCTCCTGGCCAAGCAAATCCCCCAGGCCTCAGCTGATGGCCAGGCCAACCTTTGGGCCCACAGCCAGGTGCTGATGGGCCTGGAGCGCTACGGCGAGGCCTTTGCCTTGATGGCCAGCCGAACTGCCGCCCCCCAATCCCTGATGGACGACTTGGTCCTGGTAAGCGAACAGGGCTTTGGCGACAGCCTCCAATTTGTGCGCTTCCTGCCCGGCCTGGTGCGGCAGCGCCAGGTCTCTGGTCTGAAGGGAGGGGTGGAGCTGCTGGTTGAACCGGCCCTGGTGACCCTGTTCATCGAAGGGCTGGCCTGGGTTAGCGATCCCCCCCGGATTCTTCCCAAACCCCCATCCACGAGCAAGCCAAGCCAGGCCCTTTCCCTGCTGGATCTCCCCCACGCCCTCGGCGGGGATCAGGCCCTGCCATCGGGGCTGGGAAAGGGCTACCTGCGCTCCCCCCTCTGGAGTGGAACGCCCCGCTGGCTGCCTTCAACAGGTCCTGGCCCAGCCATTGGCCTGGTGTCGGCGGCGGGCCGCAAACTCGACGATCCCTTCTGCGCCCGGGAATACCACAAGCGAACCCTGCCGAAGCGGGAGCTCTGGCGGCTCGTGGAAGGGATGAAGCAGCAGGGCGTCCTGATTTACGACCTGCAATTCGGCTCCGACCAAACCCGCCACCAGGCCCTGGCCCTGGAGCTGCTGGATCCGGGCCTCTCCCTCGAAGGCTTTGCCACCACCGCCCGGGTGCTGGCCCAACTGGATTTGGTCATCACCGTGGATACGGCCATGGCCCACCTGGTGGGGGCCATGGGGAGGCCTGGCTGGGTGCTGTTGCCCTGGAGCGCCGACCCCCGCTGGCTCAGCGCAACGTCCACAACACCCTGGTATCCGAGCTTGCGGCTGTTTCGCCAGGGGCGCGGGGGCGACTGGAACGGCGCTGTCGATCAGCTGTTAGCAGCCTTCCGTGATGCATTCCCTCCCTACGGTCACAGGTGAGCTCCCCCGCCTTGTCCAGCCATGGCAACTTTGCTCCAGCGGTTGGGCTGGGGTCGTCCCCACCACCGGGAGCCCCCCCCCTCGGTTCACTTCAAGAACCAGAGCAGCCCAGGGATCTCCAAGGGGATCAACGGCACAACCAACCATCAAGACCCCGACGGCCCCCTGGGCCTGGAGCCCTCAGACCTGGTGATCACCCCCTGGTCGGTGGCCCGGCTCGATGCCATCGCCACGGCCGTGATTGAGCGCCCCGACCAGGCAGCGCTCGAATCTGCTCGCTCGGCCCGCACCTGCCTGAGCCGCCTGTGGCTGGCAACGCCGGTGGACGGCCTCGAGGCCCTCTTTGAAGGGGCCGTAGGCGCGGTGTATCGCAAGTTCTTAAGGGGGGTTCTGCCGGCCCTTCCCCTTGATGCGGCTGAAACCGCCTGGAAAGCATCCCTCTCCGAGTACCTTCTCGGCGGCTTTGAGCGCAGCGGCAGTCTCAACGTGCTGCTGGCCCTGCTGCCCTACATCGATCGGGAGGGGTTGCAGGTCACCGACCCCTTCCACCACCTACCCAGCTGGCTGTTACCCCTCTACGCGGAACGCTGTGATCCAGCCATCGTCGACCCGTTGGAGCCAACCATGGCCCACTCCCTCCCCCGACTCCAGCCCGGGCGGCCCATGGCCGCGATAGCCGCCAGTCCCCTGCCGATTTTGGCCCCCATCACCGGGGACGCCTGCATGGCCCTGATCGGCGATGCCGCCTTCCTCGGACGGGTGAGTGCCTTGGTCAACCTGTACGCCATTGACCCCCACGACCCGGAGGTGGGCCGCGACCTCAACCGCAGTCGCCGGCAAGTGGCCCAGGTCTGGCTCGACGTGCAGGCCGACCAACTGGAATTCCTCTACCGCACACCCTTTGGCCAACTCACCGACAATCTGATCGCCTCGGACTTCGCCAAGGACCCCCTCGGCAGCGACGACATCACCATGCGCCATCAGCTGGCCCAGGTGGCCTCCGACCTGCGCGATCCCCACGCCCTCAATGCCCTCATGGCAGCGCTGCTCTACTACCCCATCAAGCAGGTGAAGCTTCCAGCCACCAAAGACCTCCTGCCGCCCTGGCTCTCCCAGGGACTCTCCCGACTCGGCGCCAACCTCGAGGGTGACTAGCGATGGAATTCCGACCAGACCAACCAGTAGATCAAGGCAGCGAGTAGGGGTGTCAGCAGCAGGGGCAAGAGCGCCATCCCCCCCAACACCGCCCCGGTTCGAAACCCGAGCAGCAGCACCAGGCAGACATCAGCCACCACCAGCACGGTCACCCAGGTCCTGGGCTCTTTGAGCAGGGCCCTGTGGCGTTGCCGCGCCCGCTGGCGCCGCTGCCGCTCTTGGTCTTCCGGCGGCAAGAATTCAGCCCAATCCCAGCGTTCCATGGTTTGAAGGAATGGTTGATCGGAATCGTTAACGGAGCCGCTCCAGGCTGCGGCGCTTGTCCTCAAAGAAGGACGTCAACACACTGATGAACGGCCGCTCCCGCAGATGGATGTCGGCGGTGAGGGTCATCCCGGCCTTGAACGGCACCAGGCGGGTGCGGGCCACCAGGTTCTGGCGCGCCAGCTTCAGCGACACCGGAAAAAACAGGCCGCTGGCATCGGTGCCCAGGGTGCTTTTCATTTCTTCGGGAGTGAGGGCGTCGGAGCCAATCCGCGTCACCCAGGCCGGCACCCGGCCGTAATCGTTCGCCGGATAGGTGTCCAGGGAGATATCGGCCTTCTGCCCCGGCAGCACAAAGCCAATCACCTTGCTCGGCACCAAAACCCCGGCCTCGAGGGAGTCCTGGGGCACCACGGTCATCACTGCCGTACTGGCTGCCACCACGCTGGTGGGATTGACCCGAAGATCGAAGACCACCCCGCTGGTGGGGGCCACCAGTTGGCCAAACTGAATCTGCTGCTTCGCTTGGCGGATCTGGCCATCCAGGTCACTGACCTGGCGCAAGTTCGTCTCAATCCGCCCCCGGAAGTCGGCTTCTGGACCGGCCTTGACCTGAATCGAATTGGCCTGGAACTTGGCCAGGGCACGGCGTTCCTCCAGTAGCCGCGACAGCAGTTGATTGGCCGTATCCCGCGTCTGCAATTCCTGGACGGCGCTCACCGCCCCTTTACGGGCCAGGGCCTGGTAGCGGTTGGCGATGTCGTCGGAAGAGCGCCACGACTGCTCCAATCCGGCGAGCCGTTGCTTGCTTTGCAGAATCTCCTGCCTGGCGGCTTGCTGGCGACTGGTGAGGTCGGCGCTGTGGTTCTGCAATTCCAGGCTCTGGTTACGCGTGAGGCTGCTCGCCGGCCGATCGCCGAGGGCCGCGGCGAAAATCTTGTTTTCGCTCAGCAAGCGACTGCGCACCGCCTCGGCAACAGTCAGCCGGCTGCGGGCCTCGCGCAGGTCAAAACGAACCAACAGCTGCCCCTTCGTGACAGCTTCGCCCTCCCGCACAAGGATCTCGGCGATCACCCCGGCCACCGGGGCTTCTACCAGCTTCACCTTGCTGCCGGGCTGCAACTTGCCCTGCACGGCCACGGTCTCCCCGAGGGGGGCCACCAAGCTCCACACCAACAACAGGGCCGTGCCGCCCACAAAGCTCCACACGATCACCGT
>CAMDSS010000144.1 GCA_945907085.1 Cyanobium sp. NIES-981
TCCAGGCCGACCTGCGCCGATGGGCGACGGACTACGACCAGCTGGTGTTTCTCTGCGGCCACTACGAGGGCTTCGACGAACGGATTCGCCCCCTGGCCGACGAGGAGGTGTCGATCGGTGATTTCGTGCTCACCGGCGGCGAATTGCCGGCGGCCACGATCATCAATGGGGTGGTGCGGCTCCTTCCTGGCACGGTGGGTACGGCGGCCTCCCTGGACGAGGAAAGCCACAGCACCCTGCTGCTGGAGCATCCCCACTACACGAGGCCGGCGGCGTTTCAAGGGATGGAGGTGCCGGCGGTGTTGCGCTCCGGCGACCACGGGGCCATTGCCCGCTGGCGGGCCGATCAGCAGCAGCAGCGCACCCAAGAACGCCGGCCCGATCTTTACGCTCGCTGGGAGCAAGCCCCAGGCAGCGAACCCCATGCAGCTCAGGATCGGTAACGGCTACGACATCCATCGCCTGGTGGCCTGCAGGCCGCTGATCCTGGGCGGTCAACACCTCGACCATCCCGATGGCCTAGGCCTTGATGGCCACAGCGATGCCGACGTGCTGGTGCACGCGATCATGGATGCCCTGTTGGGCGCCTTGAGCCTCGGCGATATCGGCAAGTACTTCCCCCCCGACGATCCGCAGTGGAAGGGCGCCGACAGCCTGGTGCTGCTTGAGCAGGTTGTGGCCCTGGTGCAGGAGCGGGGCTGGAGCGTGGTCAATGTGGATTCGGTGGTGGTCGCGGAGCGCCCGAAGCTCAAACCCCACATCGAGGCCATGCGGGCCGCCATCGCCAGCCGCATGGATCTGGATGCCGATCAGGTGGGCGTCAAAGCCACCACCAACGAAAAACTGGGGGCCGAGGGCCGGGAGGAGGGCATCTCCTGCCACGCCGTGGCCCTGCTCCAAAAGGGATGACCCGGCGCCGCCCCTGGCCCGACGGGCTGCCTAGGTTGATGGGCCTTGTGCTCAGCCTGGTGATGCTGCTGGCCGGCCATCCCGATGGGGCAATCGCCGCCTTCCAGGATCCCTCGGGCGGCTACGACGTGGCCGTGGTGGAGCACCTGCGGGTAAAGGTGCCGGCGGAGGGCCGCCAGGCGTGGCTGGCTGCGGAGGAGGGCAGCTGGGAGCCCTGGCTGGCCCAGCAGGACGGCTTCCTGGACCGGCAACTGCTGTGGGATGCCGAGCGGGAAGAAGGCACCCTGCTGATCCGTTGGGCCAGCAAGGATCAGTGGAAGGCCATCCCCCCTGAAGTGGTGGAAGCGGTGCAGGCGCGCTTCGAGGAGTTGGCCCGCCAGGCCACCGGCACAACGGCAGGCAATCCCTTCCCCTTGGTGTTTGAAGGGGAACTGCAACCTCTCACCGTGCAACCCGTCGCCCTCCAACCCCATTGACAACATCCCGCGAAAGCTCCAGCTACGTGCTGGGCAGCCACGAGCGGGAGCGGGATCGGCTGCAACGCCAACACGCCATCTGGCGCGATGACTGCATCAATGTCTGGCAGCAAGCCGGTTGGGGAGAAGGCCAGCGGCTGCTGGACCTGGGCTGCGGACCGGGCTTTGCCAGCCTGGACCTGGCCCAGCGGGTGGGCCCCACCGGAAGGGTGCTGGCCATCGACAACGCCAGTGCCTACCTGGAGCACCTGCAAGCCCAGGCGCGCCAAAGCAACCTCCGGCAACTCCACACCCTGGCGTTGGATCTGAACCAAGCCAGCGGCGTCGAAGACGCCTTCCAAGCACCCGCAGCCCATGGCCTAGGCGAGGGTCAATGGGATGGGGCCTGGTGCCGTTGGGTGGCCATGTTTCTGAAGGATCTCAATCCATTGCTGGATCTGATCGCCCGGGCCCTCCGGCCTGGGGGCACGCTGATCCTCCACGAATACGGGCAGTGGGATACCTTCGCCCTCTATCCCCGGGGAGCTGCACTGGATCGCTTCGTTTGCCGCTGCATCCAGCACTGGCGCGACCACGGCGGCGACCCCCATGTGGCCCAGCGCTTGCCAGCCCTGCTCGAGGCCCGCGGATTGCGCCTGAAACACTGCCGCAGCTTGATGACCTGCTCTACCAGCGATGCCCCCAAGGCCCAGTGGCTGCAGGATTTCCTGGGCAGCTACCCGGCCCAACTGGCCGCCGCCGGGCTCTGGAGCCCAGGCGATCAGGAAGAGCTCGATGCCGACCTCAGCCACGCCATGGGCCATTCCAGTGTCTGGGTGACGCCGGCGCTGATGGAAATGGTGTGGGAGAAGCCATGAGCAATCCCCAACCCATGGGCAACCCCGACCATCGGTTGGATCTGCAGCGCCGCGAGCGGCTTGGCATGGTCGAAGCCATCTGGGGCGAGACCAAAAGCGCTGAACAGATCGCCGCGATTGTGGCCGGTTTCCATGCAGCCTCAGAACTAGCCCTGGCCACCCGGGTGGAGCCCGCCAAGGCCCGGGCCGTGATCGAGCTGCTGCCGGAGATCGCCATCACGCACCACCTGGAGGCCCGCTGCCTCACCGCTGGAGCCTTGCCTGCCGCCAATCCCAACCTGGGCACTGTGGCCGTACTGGGAGGAGGCACCAGCGATCTGACCGTGGTCGCCGAAGCCCAACTGGCCCTGGCCTGCCATGGCATCGCCAGCGAGCGCATGCTCGATGTGGGAGTGGCTGGGTTGCATCGACTGCTGGATCGGCTCCCTGACCTCGCCGAAGCAGCGGTGGTGATCGCCTGCGCCGGCATGGAAGGGGCCCTGCCCACCGTGGTGGCTGGCCTGGTGCCCCAGCCCGTGATCGGCGTACCCGTGGCCGTGGGCTACGGGGTGAGCGCGGGAGGCATGGCAGCCCTCAACGGCATGTTGGCGAGCTGCGCCCCTGGTCTCACCGTGGTGAACATCGACAACGGCTATGGAGCCGCCATGGCTGCCCTACGGATCCTGGGCCGCGCTACCTGAGTTCAGCTGGAGTGCTTGCGGAGAGGGTCCTTGGATGGGGCTTCGATCTCGAGGAGCTGTTGGATCCAGAGCTGCATCGAACGGGGCAAGTTGCCCTGCTCATAGCGCTCAAGGGCCTGCATCAGCACCGGTGTGTTCACCCACTGGGGGGAGCGCGGCCCCATCGATGCGGTTAGCAGGTCGGCCCAGTGTGCGAACAACTCCCCCTCGGTACAAGGGCAGGGTGCAGAGTCTCCCAAGTCCGTTTGCGACTCCCTTTGAAACGAGGGGACCAGCAGGAGCTGAGGGCGCTGAAGAAAGCTTTGAAGGGATCCCTAGAGGTGTTGCAAATCGGGATAGGCCGTAATCAAGGCATCGGTGCTCAGCACTTCGCCCACCCCTTCGGGCTGCCAGATCACTTCCAGGGCGATCAGATCGTCCACGCCCACAGCCCCCAATTGCTGAAGCGACTGGCGCAACCGCTCCGCCGTGTCGGAGCCCTTGAGCACCAGCTTGTTACGGCTGGCCACCAGCAGGGTGATCGCGATGAAATCACTACTGGCGTCGCTGTCACCTGAAGCCCCATCGCCAGCGTTGAGGCGCTGACCAGCCACGTTGCTGGTGATTTCGCGATCGAGCTTGCTGCGCTCGGTCATCGACAGGCGATTGAAGGTGGATTCGGCGCTCGTAAAGGGCACCTGGCCCACCTCGCTATTGGCGTACACCCAAAGATCGGGATGGCGCAACAGGGCGAGGGTGGTCTCTTGAAGAGCCTTCTGCAGACCAGCGGCCTGGCTGGTGTCGGCACTGGAGGCGAGCCGGCGCAGATCGGTTTGCAGATCCCGGGCAGTCGCCAACAGGCCCACCTGCACCTGGGCAATGGTCACCGGACCATCGGGGCGGCCGCTATAGGCCAGATCACCACCCCGGCCGCTGGCCAGGGAGGGCCCGCCACCCCCACCACCGCGAACGGCATTGACCAGCAAGCCCACCACGGCCATCAACACCAAAAAGCCAAACAGGCCGCCGCCGCCAAAGCCAAACATCGGGATCAGGAAGGGAAAGCCAATCCCCCCGCCCCCGTAGCCGCCCCGATAGCCCCCTCCATAACCGCCGCCGCCGCGATAGCCGCCGCCCCCACCGCCATAACTGCGGCCCATGGACGGAGAGGAGCGAAAGCTGCCGCCTCCAATCCGGCCACCGCTGGCCGCCGAACTGGGCTCAGGCCATGCCACCAGGAGCGCCATGGTGAGCACTGGCAAAGCCAACCAACTCAGGCAGCGATTCAAAAGCCGGCGGGAGGGGAGCGCCAAGGCGCCTTTGCAAGTGGTCAAAATCTAGGAACCACCCCCCACGATGGTGACCACCTCGAGGCAATCGGATTCCACCACTGCCTGATCCCCCCAGCTGCTGCGGGGCAAAATCTCGCCATTGAATTCGACCACCACCAATTGGGGCCGATAGCCACAGGCTTCGAGCACCTCGGGCAGGGTCAGCCCCGCGGCACAGTCGCGCGCCTCGCCGTTTAGCTGGATCGTGATCGAGGTCATGGGGTGAACTGCTCCATCAGGCTTTTTTCAATCAAGTTCCCCATTAAGCCTGTTGCCCCAGGGCCTGCAGCAGGGCCGTGGTGGCCGCTGCCGGATCGGCGGCTGCCGTGATCGCCCGCACCACCGCCACCCGCTGGGCACCCGCCTGACGCACGGCCTCGATGTTGGCGCACTCCAAACCGCCAATGGCAAAGAAGGGGATGGGGCTTTCGGCCGCCGCTTGACGCACGTAATCAAGGCCCACCGGTTCGCGGCCGGGCTTGGTGGGCGTGGCATTCACCGGGCCCACCCCCACGTAGTCGCAACCATCCGCCACGGCTTGGCGCAACTGATCGATGCTTTGGGTGCTGCGGCCAATCAACCGCTCGGGCCCCAGCAACTGGCGCGCCACCGCCGGGGGTAGATCGCCCTGGCCCAGATGCACCCCATCGGCCTCCACGGCAAGGGCCAAATCGATCCGGTCATTGACGATGAACAGGGCCCCATGGCTGGCGCAGAGCTGGCGCAGCTGGCGGCATTGCTGCAGCCGCTGGCTGTCATCGATGGCCGCACCGTTTTGCCCCCCAAGGGACCCGTCTTTTGCCCGGTATTGCACCAGCCGCACCCCGGCCCCCAGGGCCGCCGCCACAACCGCCTCGAGCCCTGGCACCGGGCTGCTCACCAAATAGAGGTGGCACTGGGCCAGGAGCTGCCGGCGCTGCTGGCCGCCCCTAGACGCCTGAAGCAAATCCACCTCCAGGTCGTAGATACCGTAACGGAGGGCGGCAGCTTCGCTGGCCAACTCAGGATCGATGCTGCGGCCAAATTCTTCCAACACCCGCAGGGCTTCATGCACCCGCCCGGCATTGGCGCCCACCAGCTGGGACGGGCTCAAGCGTTCCTGTTGGGCGGGATGGCCCATGCCCGCGGCAGGGTCGGTGGCGGTGTGGCGCGCCAGCTTGTAGTCATCGCGGTGCAGCCGGCCCAAGCGCTGGCGC
>CAMDSS010000145.1 GCA_945907085.1 Cyanobium sp. NIES-981
AAAGCCCACGCCTACGCCCTCGAACAGGTGGAGGGCCAGAAGCAGGGCTTCCAGCGCTGGGGCATCTGGGCCGATTGGGAGCAGCCCTACCTCACCCTCCACAAGGACTACGAAGCCGCCCAAATCGGCGTGTTTGGCCAGATGGTGCTGGCCGGCCACATCTACCGGGGCCTGAAACCGGTGCACTGGAGTCCCAGCTCCCGCACCGCCCTCGCCGAAGCCGAACTCGAATACCCCGATGGCCACACCTCACCGAGCGTGTATGTGGCCTTTGCGGTGGACCAGCTCCCCGAGGCCCTCGCCGGCAAACTGGCTGCCGTTGGGCTCACCAGCGACCAGCTGGCTGTGGCCATCTGGACCACCACCCCCTGGACCCTGCCCGCCAACCTGGCGGTGTCGGTGAACGCCAACCTCAGCTACGCCATCTGCCAGGCCCGCTCTGAAGATGCTCCTGAAGCTGCCAGCAACCGCTACCTGGTGGTGGCTACCGATCTGGTGGAGAGCTTGCAAACCAGCCTGGGCCTGCAGCTGGAGCCCCTGCTCAGGGTGAAAGGTGCTGAGCTGGAGGGGATCCTCTACCGCCATCCCCTGCTGGAGCGCACCAGCCCGGTGGTAATGGGCGGCGACTACATCACCACCGAAACCGGCACGGGCCTGGTACACACCGCCCCCGGCCACGGCGTGGACGACTTCAACACCGGCAAAAAGTACGGACTGCCCGTGCTCTGCCCCGTGGATGAGGCCGGCAACCTCACCGAAGAGGCCGGGCCCTTTGCCGGCACCAACGTGCTCAAGGACGCCAACCCCACCATCATCGAGGCCCTCAAAGCAGCCGGGGCCTTGCTGGCGGAACACCGCTACGAGCACCGCTACCCCTACGACTGGCGCACCAAAAAACCGACGATCTTCCGGGCCACCGAGCAGTGGTTTGCCTCGGTGGAGGGCTTCCGCAGCCAGGCCTTAGCAGCCATTGCCGAGGTGGAGTGGCTGCCCGCCAGCGGCCGCAACCGGATCGAATCGATGGTGGGCGAGCGGGGCGATTGGTGCATCTCCCGCCAACGCACCTGGGGCGTTCCCATCCCGGTCTTTTATCACCGCCAAACCGGCGAGGTGCTGCTCAACGAAGCCACCCTCAGCCACATCCAGGCCCTGATTGCCGAGTACGGCGCCGACGTGTGGTGGGAACGGGATGAAGCCGGGCTGCTGCCGGAGGCCTATGCGAACCAGGCCGAGCACTGGCGCAAGGGCACCGACACCATGGACGTGTGGTTCGACTCCGGGTCCTCTTGGGCCGGGGTCCTGGGCGGCATCAGCGGCCAAACGCCCCGGGTGCCCGAGCTCCAGTACCCCGCCGATCTCTACCTGGAGGGCTCCGACCAACACCGGGGCTGGTTCCAATCCAGCCTGCTCACCTCGGTGGCCGTCAACGGCCACGCCCCCTACAAGCGGGTGCTCACCCACGGCTTCACCCTCGATGAGAAGGGCCGCAAGATGAGCAAATCCCTAGGCAATGTCGTCGATCCAGCGGTGCTGGTGGAAGGCGGCAAGAACGAAAAACAGGAGCCCGCCTACGGCGCCGATGTCTTGCGGCTCTGGGTGAGCTCGGTCGACTACTCCGCAGATGTGCCCCTGGGGCCGGGGATTGTCAAACAGCTCTCGGATGTCTACCGCAAGGTGCGCAACACCGCCCGCTACCTGCTGGGCAATCTGCACGACTTCAACCCCAAACCCCTGGCCGAAGGCGGCGATGCCATCCCCTACGCCGAGCTGCCCCTGCTCGATCAATGGATGCTGCAGCGCATGGCATCGCTGATCGCATCGGTGGGTGCCGATTTCGAGCGCTATGAGTTCTACCGCTTCTTCCAGGCCCTCCAAAACTTCTGCGTGGTCGACCTCTCCAACGTCTACCTCGACATTGCCAAAGACCGCCTCTATGTAAGCGCTGCCGATGCCTACCGCCGGCGCAGCTGCCAAACCGTGCTGGCCCTGGTGGTGGAGCGGCTCGCCGGCCTGATCGCCCCGGTGCTGTGCCACATGGCCGAAGACATCTGGCAGAACCTGCCCTACCCGGTGGCCGAAAAGTCGGTGTTTGAGCGGGGCTGGCCCACCGCCCCGGCGGAGTGGGCCGCCGCCGATCTCGAAACGCCCATGGCCCAGGTGCTCGAGCTCCGGGCCCAGATCAACCGCCAGCTCGAGCAGTGCCGCAGCCAAGGGGATCTCGGCGCCTCCCTGGAGGCCCAGGTGCACCTGGAGCTCGGCCCCGAAACCAGCCCTGAGCTGCGCGGTGCCCTGCAATGGCTGGAGCAGAGCAGCCACCCTGAGGTCGACAACCTGGCCGATTGGCTGCTGGTCTCTGGCCTGACCATGGAAGCCAGCCAAACCGGGGGCGTGGGAGTGCAGATCGCCAAAGCGGCCGGTGAGAAATGCGAGCGCTGCTGGCACTACGAGAGCGACATCGGCAGCCACAGCAACCACCCCACCCTGTGTAGCCGTTGTGTGGGCGTGCTGGAAGCCTGATGGCGAGAGCGATTAGGCCAAGAACCCAGCTAGAGCCAGGCAGCTGGCTCTAAAAACCCGTCTGGATCGGATGGGCCTGCCAACACCTGCTCAGCGGCGGGGTTGAGGGGGCCCGCCAGCAGCGCTGCCGTTTGAATCAGGGCACCCTCTGGCAGGGCTGATTGGTCGGGATCAAAGGCGGTGGGATGGGTGGTGCTGCTGGAGAACCCCCGGAAAATCAAAAGCTCGAAGGGCTCGCCAGCCAAAAGCCCTGCCAGCCGCAACACCCGATCCGGTCGCTGGCTACTGATCGCTTCCAACTGGCTCAACGACTGACTCAACACAGGGACTCTCCAGCGCTGATCAAAACTCCCCCGCCACCCTGCCCTGCTTGGGCAAGCGCACCAACAGCCACTGCAGCAGGCCCACCACGTAAGCCACCAGGGCCACATAGCCCACAAAGCCAGCGATGGTGGCGGTCCAATTGGCCCCAAACACAAAGCCAAACAGCCCAGTCACCTGGTCATTGAGGCCCTGGGGTGCCTGCAGCCAAACGGCACAGCGGGGACCCGCCATCGCCGCCTTACCCAGGCAAGCCAGGCTGGTGAGGCTGAACAAAGCACCGGCCAACGCCCAAAGGGTCAAGCTCCAGCGCCAAATCCGAACCGTGAGGGGCAGCGCTCGCCAGGGGGGGAGATCCGCCAGCTCCTCGTTGAGATCCACCCAGAACCACACTGCCCCGATCAACAGGAGTTGACCAACCAAAACCAGCACAAAACCCAACGGGCGCTGGTTGGCGAGGAGCAGGGTGCTGATCAGCAGCAGACTGGCCACCTTCCAATAGATCTGCATCAAGCGCACCAAGGCGCCCTCCCGGCGCACCGCGGCCCAGATCAACAACACCAGGGGTAAGCCCAGGCTGAACACAACCGCCAAGCGGTAGTCGAGCCACACCAGGGAGCGGTAAAGCGTTTCTGGCACAGCGACAGGCACGGGGGTGGTTCGGTAAGACGCCATTATCCGCGGCCCCCGGCTGGAGATAGGGTCAAACCATGGCTGCCTTTCCCCTGCCGAGCTGGTTGGCGTTTCTGCAAGGCTCCAGTGCCCAGGCCCCCTGGTGCCGGACTGCCCTTGCCACGGAAGCCTCGCTGCAAGGGGCCGTGGACGCCATTGCCAAGCAGTTGCAGGGGAGCGGCCCAGCCGATTTGGCCCTGGTCTTTGCCTCCGCCAGCTACGCCAGCGACCTGCAGCGCCTGCTGCCCCTGCTGCAAAGCCAACTGCAATCCAAGCACTGGCTGGGCTGTGTGGGGGCCGGGGTCGTGGGCACCGATGGCTCCGGCAAGCCCCACGAACTCGAACATGCGCCGGCCCTGAGCGTCACCCTGCTGCGGCTCCCGGGGGCCGAGCTGCGCCCTTTTGCCATCGACACGGCCGAGCTCCCCGACCTCGATGGGCCTGCAGAACCCTGGCAAGACCTTCTCCAGGCCCCAGGGGACGAGCTCGCAACCATGCCCTCGATGCTGCTGTTGATCGATCCCAGCTGCCCGGCCATCAACGACCTGATCAGTGGCCTGGATTACGCCTGTCCCCAGGCAGCAAAGCTGGGGGGGATCGCCGGCCAGCACAGTGCCTCCCACGGCTCCCTGCTGTTTAGCCATGGCTTGGACCAGCAGGGCGGCGTGACAACTGGTGGTGTGAAAACTGGAGCAGTGGGCTGCCTGATTGGCGGCAGCTGGCGCCTGGATCCCTTGGTGGCCCAGGGTTGCCGTCCCATCGGCCCGGTGCTCGAAGTGGAGCAAGCCCAGCGCAATGTGGTGCTGGAGGTGAGCGAAGGCAGCAAGCGCCACAGCCCGGTGGCCGCCCTGCAGTCGATCCTCACCAGCCTCAGCGCCGATGAACGGGAACTGGCCAAAAACTCCCTCTTCCTGGGCGTCGGGCGCAGCAGCTTCAACCTGGCAGCCAGCCAAACCGGCACCAGCAGTGCCTTCTTGGTGCGCAACCTGATCGGCATCGACCCCCGCAATGGGGCCGTGGCCGTGGCCGAGCGCATGCGCGCCGGCCAACAGGTGCAATTTCAATTGCGGGATGGCACCACCTCCCGCCAGGAACTGCGCCAACTCCTAGAGCGTCAGCGCCTGCAGCAGCCCGCGCCCCTGGCCGCCCTGGTGTTTGCCTGCCTGGGCCGGGGCCAGGGGCTCTATGGCGAGCGCGATGGCGACGTGAGCGCCTGCCGGGAGGCCTTTGCCGAGGTTCCCATCGCTGGTGCGTTCTGCAATGGCGAAATCGGGCCCGTCGCCGGCAGCACCCATTTGCATGGCTACACCGCCAGCTGGGCCTTCCTGGTGCCCCATGGGAGCGACCATCCAGCCTGATGCGCCAGCACGTCAACCCGCTCAGTCGGGTCCACCAACGGCCGCTGCCTTTGCCACCACCAGCCGAGCTCTTTAGCGAAGCGGCGCGGCCCATCCACCTCGACATCGGCAGCGCCCGCGGCGGCTTTTTGTTGGAGCTGGCCCAGCAGGAGCCAGGGCGCAATTACCTCGGCGTGGAAATCCGCCAGCCCCTGGTACAAGCCGCCGAAGCCGACCGCCAGGCCCTGGACTTACGCAATCTCCACTACCTCTATTGCAACGCCAATGTGAACCTCGAGCAGTGGCTGGCAGCCCTACCCCCAGGCCAGCTGGAGCGGGTTTCGATCCAATTTCCCGACCCCTGGTTCAAAAAAAAGCACCACAAACGGCGGGTGTTGCAACCGGCCCTGCTGCTCGCCATCGCCGGCGCTTTGGCCGAGCAGCAGGAGCTGTTCATCCAAAGCGATGTGCTGGAGGTGATTGAACCCATGGTGCTGCTGATCGAGGCCAGCGGTTACTT
>CAMDSS010000146.1 GCA_945907085.1 Cyanobium sp. NIES-981
GGCAGCAGCAGGGAAAGGTTGCCGATTTGGCGGGTTTGGTCCCGGGGCGCCTTGGCCATCGTTGAAGGCTAGGCCCATTGTGGTTAGCCTCAAGCCCTGCCTTCTCTGGATGGCCTTGTTGCACCCATGGGTTTTTTCGACCGCCTCAGCCGCCTAATCCGTGCCAACGCCAATGCGGCGTTAAGCAGCGTGGAAGATCCGGGCAAGATTCTCGACCAATCCGTTGCAGACATGCAGTCGGATTTGGTCAAGCTGCGCCAGGCCGTGGCCACGGCAATTGCCAGCCAGAAACGCATTGCCAACCAGGCCGAGCAGGCCGAGAGCCAAAGCGCTACTTGGTATGAACGGGCCGAGCTGGCCCTGAAAAAGGGGGAAGAGGACCTGGCTAAAGAAGCCCTGGCCCGGCGCCGCACCTGCCAGGAAACCTCCACCGCCCTCTCGACCCAGCTCAACAGCCAGGCCGGCCAGGTGGAGTTGCTCAAAAAGAGCCTCCTGGCCCTGGAAGGCAAGATCGCCGAGGCCAAAACCAAAAAAGACATGCTCAAGGCCCGGGCCCAGGCGGCCCAGGCCCAGGTCCAACTGCAGAGCGCCGTGGGCAACCTCGGCACCAACACCTCCATGGCTGCCTTTGAGCGCATGGAGGAGAAGGTGGAGATGCTCGAAGCCAGCAGCGCCGCAGCTGGCGAGCTAGCTGGGGCGGATCTGGAGAGCCAGTTTGCGGCCCTCGAAGGGGCCCCAGAGGTCGATAGCGAACTAGAGGCCATGAAGCGGCGCCTTTCTGGGGGTGCCGCCCAGGTGTCGTTGCCTGCGGCCGACCCTGCTGCAGCTGATCAGGCTGGGGTGCAGCAGGTCAAGGTGACGGAGGTTGATGGCGAGCTCGAGGCCCTCAAGCGCTCCATTGAGCAGGGCTGAGCCCAACGCTGAGCCCGGGGCCAGTTCCTACACTTGGCCCAGATCTGCTTCATTCCCGTGGCCGTCGTTGAGCTCACCGATGCCAATTTCCAAGCCGAAGTGCTGGATGCCCAAGGTGTGGTGCTGGTTGATGTATGGGCCACCTGGTGCGGACCTTGCCGCCTGATGGCTCCCTTGATGACCTGGGCCGATGGCGAGTACTCCGGCCGCTTGAAGGTGGGCAAGCTCGATGCCGATGGCCACCCCACGGCCCGGGATGGCCAGAAGATTCAGGGGCTCCCCACCTTGATCCTGTTCAAGGACGGCACGGAGGTGGCGCGCCATGAAGGCGCCATGGCCAAGCCCCAACTCGCGGCCTTCTTGGATGCCAATCTCTGAGCGGCTTTCGCGGCTCGGCAGCGGCGTTTTTGCCCGCAACGATGAACGCAAGTCGGCCTATCGCCAGCGGCTAGAGGCTGGTCCAGAGCTGCTCGACCTCTCCCTGGGCTCCACCGACCTCCAACCCCCTCCCGCGGCGATCGCGGCCATGGTGGCCGGCCTCGAGCGTCCTGAAAGTGCCGCTTACTGCATGCATGGGGCCACCCAGCCCTTCCGCCAGGCGGTGGCCGATTGGGCTTCCAAGCGTTTTGCCACGGCGGTCGACCCCGACACCGAGGTGCTGCTGTTGGTGGGTTCCCAGGAGGGCACGGCCCACCTCCCCTTGGCGGTGTTAAACCCTGGCGATCAGGCCCTGCTGCTGGATCCCTACTACCCCTCGCACATGGGGGGCTTGCACATGGCCTCAGCGGAGCCGGTGCTGTTGCCCCTGGATCCCACCCGCACGTGGCGACCAGATTTTGGGGCCCTCAGCCCGCTGCAATGGGATCGGATCCAGCTGATGGTGATGGGTTTCCCCCACAACCCCACCGCCACCACCGGTGAGCAGGGTTGGCTGGATGAAGCGGTGCAGAAGGCCCTCGAGCACGGGATCGTGCTGGCCCATGACAACCCCTATGTGGATTTGGCCCTCGACGGTGAGGCCCCAGCCCTGTTGCGCAATCCCGCCTGGCGCCAATGCGGCATTGAGTTCTTCTCCTTTTCCAAAAGTTGGTGCCTGGGGGGCTATCGCCTGGCCTTTGCGATCGGGGCGCCATGGTTGATCACGGCCCTACGCCAGCTCAAGGGCGTGGTCGACTTCAACCAGTCGTTGGCGTTGCAGGGCGGGGCGATCGCCGCCTTGCAGCAGGCCCCCCACTGGCCCGAGCAGCTCAAGCAGGTCTATCGGCTGCGGCGGGATCGCATGGCAGCAGCCCTGGAGGCGGCGGGTTGGCCGGTGCGGCTGCCATCGATGGCCCTGTATCTCTGGCTCGAGCTGCCGCCCAAGGCCCGCGCCTTGGGCTTCAGTTCTGAGTCGTTTTGCGCGGCCCTGCTGGATGCCACAGGGGTCTGCCTCACCCCGGGCAATGGCTTTGGCCCCGGTGGCGAGGGCTGGGTGCGCTTGGCCTTGGTGCATCCCGTTGAGCAGCTGGAGTTGGGGGCAGCCCGTATCGGCGTTTGGTTGGCCCAGCTTTGAGCTGGCAGGTGCGCCGTTTTGCGGTGTGTGCCAGCACCGAGCGGGAATTGGAGCGGTGGTTGCGCTCTCGCGAAAGGGAGCGCCGCCCTCTGCCAGGCGCCCTGGCCGGCGGGCTAGCGGGAGGGCCCGCGGGGGGGCTGGCGGTGGTGGCCGCCCACCAGCGCTTTGGCCACGGCCAGCGGGGCCGGCCCTGGGATTCCCCCGTGGGGGGGCTGTGGCTGAGTGCGGCGATGCCATGGCCAACGGCCTTACCCGACTCGGCCTCCCTTCCCCTGGCGGTGGCCGTGGGATTGGCCCTGCAGCTGGAGGCCCTCGGGGCGCTTGTCCAGCTCAAGTGGCCCAATGACGTTTTGGTGGGCGGGCGCAAGTTGGCCGGGATTTTGCCCCGGCTGCGCCTGCGGGGCGCCCAGGTCCGCTGGGCCCAGGTGGGCCTGGGCCTCAATGGCATCAATCACCCCCCCAGCGGTGCGATCTCCCTGGCCCAAGCCCTTTCCCAGGGCCCGTTCCATCCCAAAGCCAAGCCCCAACGGTTGCTCAAGCCCGTGCTGGCAGCCCTGGACTGGGCCCAGGCCAGGGCCCCCGAACCGGAGCTGGTGCGGCAGCAGGCGGAAGCCCGTTTGCATCGGCCCGCCGAGGGGCTGCTCCATGGGGGCCAGATCTGGCAGGTGGCGGGCCTGGAGCCGGATGGGGGCCTGCGCTTACAGCGTCCTGGGGCGTCGGTCATCCTGCAGCGCAGTTTTTAGGATGGCCCCATGAAGCGACCGCACCAGTTCAAACCCCGGTGGCAGCTCTTCTCCTTGGGGCAGTGGGCGGCAGGGGCGTTGGTCCTTGCAGCCCCGCTGCTCGGGGCTGCAGCCCCCCCTGAACCGCTGCGGCCCGACCCCGCCCAATTGTCCAGCGAGCCTCCGGCCCGCTTTGATGCATCCCTGGATGCCCTGGTGCGGGATGGGGTGGTGACGCCTTCGGAGCGCTCCCGGATCCGCTCCGGTGGCGGAACGACCCCCTTCAATGTGCCGGCCCACCAGCAGGCCTGCCGCAGCGGCGCCCTCTCCGATCAGGAATGTCGCACCGGCTTGGTGGTCCGTTGGGGCACGCGACCAAGCCGCTATCCCAGTAGCGCCGATGGCATCGAGCGCCTGGGGGCCGATGGCCGCCCCCTGCCCCCATTGACGGTGCCGGTTTCAGCCTTGTTATCGGGCGCTGGGGGAACCTTTCGGCTGGCCGATGTGTTTGGGGTGACCCCCCGGCCTGCCCCGCTGCTGGGCAATGGCAATCGCCGGTTGCTCTTCCCCCTGATGGGCTCGGCGGTCACCACCAGCGGCTTCGGCTGGCGACTGCATCCCCTGTTGGGCAATTGGTTGATGCATGCCGGTAGGGATCTGGCCGCCCCTGAGGGCACCCCGGTGGTGGCTGCCCTTTCCGGGCTGGTGATCAGTAGTGGTTTAGCCGGGGGCTATGGATTGGCCATTGAGGTGGAGCATGCCAACCCGCTCCGCCGCAGCCTCTATGGCCACCTCAGTGAGCTCTATGTGAAGACCGGGGATCGGGTGCGCCAGGGCGAGGTGATCGGCCGGGTGGGTAGCACCGGACTCAGCACGGGCCCGCACCTCCATTTCGAACTGCGTCTCCCGGGGGATGGGGGCTGGGTGGCAGTGGACCCGGGCGATTTCGATCCCGGCAGGGCTGGATCCGGCAGCGACACCA
Organism: Cyanobium sp. NIES-981; assembly: GCA_945907085.1. GTDB lineage: Bacteria > Cyanobacteriota > Cyanobacteriia > PCC-6307 > Cyanobiaceae > Cyanobium_A. The sequence continues at coordinate 4,169 of CAMDSS010000146.1, forward strand.
TTGCCCTGCTGATGGGCCAACTGGTGCAGAGCCTGGAGCGGCCAAAGGGCAAGCTGAGCTCCTAGAAACGGCGACGGGTACCAATCCGCACCCCAAAGATGCCGAGATTGCCTTCGCTCGAGGTGACGGTGCCGGCGTAAACGGCCTCGGCAAAGAGATCCAGTTTTTTCTTGACTTTGTAGGTTAAGCCCACCTTGGCTTGGTATCCAAAATTGGTGTCATGGTCTGAGGGCACTTGTATGGTTATTCCCGGGGAGGGTGTCAGGGAGAAAGCGTTGATTGTTGTGTAGCGAACCCCGATGCCGCCGCCAAGATAGGCCTCCAGCTTGTTGCGCATGATTGGTATATCTCTGTAGCCGCTCACCATCAAGCTTGTCGTTTTGATCGAGACATCGTCGAGTTGAAAGGTTCTTTGGCCCAGAGGGAGATCAACTGTTGTGCTGTTAACGCTCCTGGGGTTGTAGATCGCCGTGATTTCAGCGCGGGCCTTGCCGAAGTCGTAGCCCATGCCAGCTTCGCTGCCCAGGCCAGCCCCGATAGCCGATGTGGTGCTAAGGCTTGTTCCGTTGGGAGCTGTTGTGGAGAAGCGTTGCTCCACAGCCGGGGTGAGCACGGCGCCAACCGTGGCGTAAAAACCTGGTGGCTCCGCCAGCGGTATCTACGGGGGCTTTTGGCTTGGGCTGGCTTCCGTGGCGATCGCCCCATCTCTGAACTGCACCACCTCCTGGGCCCTGGCGGCCACGTCATCTTCATGGGTCACAATCACCACGGTCATGCCGCCTTGATGCAGGGCTTCAAACAGATCCAGCACCTCCTTGGTGGTGCGCGAATCAAGAGCCCCTGTGGGTTCATCGGCCAGGAGCAGGGCTGGGTTGTTGATGATGGCCCTGGCCACGGCAACCCGTTGCTGTTGGCCGCCCGAGAGTTGGTTGGGTTTGTTCTCGAGCCGGCTCCCTAAGCCCACCCGCTCAAGGGCAGCCTTGGCGCGCTCCCGGCGCTCCTCAGCCGGAACTCCTGCATAGATCATCGGCAGCATCACGTTGTCGATGGCGCTCAATTGGGGAAGGAGGTGGAATTGCTGGAAAACAAAGCCCAGTTCTTTGTTGCGCAGGTCGGTGAGTTCGTCGTCGTTGAGATGTTCGATCGCCGTGCCATTGAGCTTGTAGCTGCC
>CAMDSS010000147.1 GCA_945907085.1 Cyanobium sp. NIES-981
GCTGGAGAGGGGCACCTCCTGATGCTGCGCAGCAGCCAGAGCGATACCCCACCGCTGCAGATTGGCCTTGATGACGCTGAACTTTCGGATCTGGTGCGGGTGCTCGATCTGTTGCGGATGGACCCCCGCCTGCAGCTCCCTCTCGCCATTCCCGTCTCTCGGCCCCTAAAGCTCCGGGACGTGCTGGAACGCACTCCTTTGCCCCAGCGGTTGGCAGCTCCCCTGGGAGGGGCCCTGGTCTTGGCGCTGGCCACCGCCTTCGCCCTGATGCTGCCCCAGCCCAAGGTCCCGGGTGGGCCGGTGCCAGGGGGGGCGGTTCCAGGGGCCCGGCCTTGACGTTCTCCGAGCACTCCCCAAACTGAACCCATGGCAACGATGAGCTGGTCGGAATTGCGAATCCGGGTGGCCGGCCTGGGCGCCACCCTTGCCGTGGTGGTGCGCAGCGATCCTGAGGTGTGTGGCCTCAGTGGCGATACCTTCCACCTCTCCCTGCACCACGGAGGCAAGGGGGATTGCACCGTGGGGGCGATCTCGTTGATCGATTGCCCCAATGAGCTGGTGTTGATGGAATTTGAGCGCTGGATGCGAAGCGCTGGCTATTCCCTGGTGGTATGAAGTCCCAATCCCGCCCTGCCCGCCGCCCGTCCGGCAAACGGCCGAAGGGCTCGAAGGGAGAGCGCCAGGTCTTTCGCCGCAAAAGGCCTCCCCTGCGCTGGAAGCAGGGGGCTGCTGGCGTTCTGATCGGTGCGGCCGGGGCGGGTTTGGTAGTGGGTTTGATGCAGCTACCCCAGCGCCTCGACACCCTCTTGCTGTTGAGCACGGCCCTGGCCAACGTGATTCGGGGGGTACAGCTGTTGCTGCTGGGTTTACTCCAAGTGGTGGCGGTGGTGCTGCTGGTGGCAGTAGCGGTGGGGGCGTTGGTTCTGGTTGTTGCTGGTTTGGTCCGCTTCGTACGGGCCTTCCTGCCCAGGAAGAATCCTCCAGGATTGGGATAACCCCAGGGAGTGATCCGCCGTGAACAAACTCTCCCGCGAGCTATACGAGCAAGAGCTCGGGCGGCTGCAGGTGGAGTTGGTCAAAATGCAGTACTGGGTGAAGGCCTCAGGTTTTCGCTTGATCGTTCTATTTGAGGGGCGCGATGCGGCCGGCAAGGGCGGCACGATCAAGCGCATCACCGATCCGCTCAACCCGCGGGGTTGCCGGGTCGTGGCCCTGGCAACCCCCTCCGATCAGCAGAAGAGTCAGTGGTACTTCCAGCGCTATGTGGAGCATTTCCCCTCGGGCGGCGAGATCGTGATCTTCGACCGCAGTTGGTACAACCGGGCTGGGGTTGAACGGGTCATGGGCTTTTGTAGCCCCCAGCAGGTGGAGGAGTTCATGCACTCTTGCCCTGAATTTGAGCGGATGTTGGTTCGTTCGGGAATTGTGCTGCTCAAGTATTGGTTTTCGGTGAGTGATGGGGAGCAGGAACGCCGTTTCCAGAGCCGCATTGACGATCCCACCCGCCGCTGGAAGTTGAGCCCCATGGATTTGGAAGCACGGCTGCGCTGGCAGGAGTTTTCCCACGCCAAAGACGACATGCTGGCCCACACCAACATTCCGGAAGCGCCCTGGTTCACGGTGGAGGCCGATGACAAGCGTCGTGCCCGCCTCAATTGCATCAACCACTTGCTGAGCAAGGTGCCCTACCGGGACATGACGCCAGCGGCGATCAAGCTGCCCCCTCGCCCCAAGGCCAAGCCCGCGGTGCGCCCTCCCCTGAACGAACAATTCTTCGTGCCGAACTGCTATCCCCCTGGTTAAGGGCAGCTGGGTAATCGCCCAGGGCTTTAGCTGCCGTGGAGGCGCGCCATCCAGAAGCCGGCCAACTGGTAGCTGCTCCAGAGGAAGATCAGCAAAATGACCCAGTTGAGCCAGGGCGGACGTTGGGGGTTCTCGGGAACCATGGGCGGTGGGGAACTGGCTGCCTAGGTTGGCCCATGGCATAGCGAAGGGGCTTGAGATGCAACTGATCGCCACGTATCAAGACGGGGATCTGGTCGAATTGGGTGCCCGGGTGATGGGCTTCTTTGAGGAGCGCCCCGACTTGCACAGTTCGGGCGCCAGTTTTGGTGGGATGGCTGCCACCAATCCCGATAAGGTCTCAACCGATATCTCCCTGGTGTGGCTTGATCGCAGTGATCCCCAGGCCCACAGCCTGAGCGACGCGATCATGCTCGCCGTTTCGCGCTGTCTCAAGCAGTATTTGGCGGATCGGCGCGTCTTCCTTCAGGTTTGTCCGGAACGCTCCTTGTTTGTGAATCCGATTTTTAATCTGCAGCGTTATTTACCTGGGGAAGGATTTAAAAACTGGCATTGTGATTGGACCACTGCCGATGACGCCACAGACCCGATCAAGCGGGTGCTGGCATGGATTCTCTATTGCAACGATGTGGAGAATGCGGGCACGGAATTTTTGTGGCAAGAGCACCACGTCGAGGCCATTGCCGGCCAGATGGCGATCTTCCCCGCCGGGATGTCCCACGTGCATCGGGGCCGGGTGAGCCCGGATTCCACCAAACTGATCGCCACCGGTTGGATCAATGTGGGCTCGTTGGACGCCTATGTGCAAGGGCTGGCAGCCGCGCCGCCAATGCCCGCATGAGCAGAACAGGAGCACTTGGTAACAAATGGCCTCTGGGTCGAGCTAGCCTGACCTTCTGCCCCTAGCCTCGGCCGGGATCGGTGAAGCATGGGAAACCCAATTGGTCGGGAGCTATTTTTAGAGAGGGCCCACTCGCGTTTTGGGGATAAGTACGACTATTCCGCCATCGTTTACAAGAGCTATAAATCTCCCGTCAAGATCAAGTGCCGTGTCCATCCGGTGAAGGAGATTTCGATCACTCCAGAAAAGCATTTGCAAACAACCGGCGGTTGCAAATTTTGTCTGCGCGAAATGCGGATCACCATGCTGGAGCGGGAGCTGCAACGTCCCGCGATCGAAAGCCCCGCCATCTTGCAACTCGAGACAGCGGAAATTCCCAGGTTGGCTTAAGGCGGGTTTACTGCTGATGGGCCCCTACTCAGGAGGCCTTAAAGGCAAATCGAAGCGGCGGGCACGTAACCGCTGGTGGCGCCAACCTGAATCAAACTCCACTCATAGCCTGCTGTATTGAGCAGGGAATTGATCACTTGCACCGTGGTACCCGCGGCGAGAATTTCTATGGGTGCATAGGCGATGCTGGGCCCGGTGCGCATAGGGACCGAGGCGATACAAACATTGCGCACGGCGATGGCACCACCGGGGTTGCTGATGGGCGGTAGGCCTGGCTGAACGACCGGGATGGGGGCCGTTGGACTGATGTAGATGGGGGCAGGCTCCACCACCACTTGGCGGTTCCAGCAGGGACCTCCCCAGCACCCGCGGGGATGTTCCCAGCCCCAGCCGTAGCCATACCAGTAGGCCTGGGCCGGTGCCGGAGCAATGGCTGAGAAGGCCACCGAAACGGCACCAAGGCCAGCGCCGATGAGGGCCGAGCACAAGGATTTGCTGGAGACGCCCAAAAGTTTTTTTGGTGTGGGAGCAGGCATGGAGAGGTCCTTGTCCTTAGGGGGTTGGAAATTTGGCGGTGGCTTGCTGTTGGCAGATGGCTTTTGCCTGGTCAATGGTGGCCCGGGCATTTACCTGTTGAATCACGCAATTGCAGGTGTAGGCCACCATCCCTGCTGGGGGTGTTTTCCCCGCCTTGGCGAAGTCGGTATTCATGGCCTGGGTGCAGTAGTGATTGATGAGGGCATCCTGCATGGTTTGGGCCCGGGCCCCAGGGATGGTTACGCCAAAGATGCAGCTGGTGGCTACCAGGAGGGCCCATGGTCGCCGTTGAAAGCTGACCCGCAAAAGTTGTTCAACCATGGTGGATCCCCAAGCGCTCCAATTATGACTGGTTTTAGGGCTTGGGTTGATTCCAGGGCTTGGTTGGTACGGCAGGGTTCAGTACAGGAAACCATCATCAAAACCTCCATCAAAGCCATCGCCTGGTCCCCACCAGCCATAGCCCGGCTCCACCTTCCAGTGGTTGCCCTTGGATCTGGCGGGTCCAGGCCCATTGGGCCCGGCGAGGTCGTCAATGGTGATGTCCATGCCGTTGCCTTCGGGTGGCTGGGCAACGGGCGGCTGGGCTGGGAGAGCTTGCTGGGTTGGCAGGGATTGCTGGGCTGCCGCAGGGCTCACCCATGGCCAAGCCACGGAGCAGCAGGCCAAAAGACACAGGGTTTGTCGACTCACCATCGCTGCATTGTGGATCAACCGGCCTCTTTGACGCACAAGGCCATCGTGCGCTGCCGGATGCTGGCGGGGCTGCCAGCGCTGGGTTGCTTGGTGAGCTGAAGCAGCTCCTGCATTTGCTTCACCTCGGTGTAGCCCGTGGCGGCAAGGTTGGCGCAGCGTTCATCGATGCCTGTGGTTGTCGTGCCGCAGGCCCATGTGAGAGCGATCAGACCGGTGAAGGCCAAGGCTGAGGCGAGCGATGGGCGGCACGCAGGTGACTGTTTCATGGACGTTCAGTGGACATTCCGTGGACGTTCCGTTGGCCACCAATCTTGACCCCCGTGGGGCTGGTTGTCCTGCTTGGCTTCGAAAAATTGAGCCCATGGGACGGGGCCAGAATTGTTTTGTTGACAGTTATCGACGGTTTCGAGATCATTACGTTGATCCTGACTAAGAATTAGTCTGTCTTTTTGGAATTATTTGATCTCTTTTTGGAATAATTCGAACCCGTTTGGGAATTATTTGATCCGTTTCAAAATTAAAATTCTAGCCTTCTATGTTCTTTGCCTGTTTATTAGGCCTCAAGGGTTCTGCCGCTTTTCCCCGGTTTGTGCTTGGACCCTCCTAGGATTGGATCAGGAGTTTGGTAGATAGTCATGAATACCCATGATCCATCCCTGGCTGAAATGGCCGTGCAAGCTACTGGTCAGCCAGTTAGTCGTTACTGTGTGGCCCATCTGGGGGTTCTTGAGCGGGGCCTTTCCATCAATGAAACGCTCGCATTGGTCTGCCAAAATTGCCCCATTCGTCAGATCCTGCTGGCTTCCCCAATGGATCCCCCTGTGCGTCGCCACCGCAGCAAACTAGCCAGGATTCATAAAAAGTTTTTTCAAGCACCCAGGCGTAGGCCAAGGCCAGTTACGCGCCAGCTGCGTTTGCGAATTAGGCAAGACTAGGGCTTGATAATTATGCAAAGTAAGGGATTAAAGTAACTCGGGCGAGGGCATTAAATTTTGGCCTATTAGGATCTGGCTGGCTAAGCTCTGGTCGCTCAAGAGCTTGTGCAGTC
>CAMDSS010000148.1 GCA_945907085.1 Cyanobium sp. NIES-981
GTCGGCCCCGAGGGGGCTGCGAATCGAATCGGTGAAGGGCAACGCCTGCAACCAGCCTGGCCGCCATCGCAAAACGATCGCCCCCGCCCGGCGCACCTGGGCAAAGGCCTTCGGTTGGTACACGCCACCGCCGGAGGCAACCTGCACAATCGCCTTGAGCTGGGGGCCCAAATGGGCTGCGGCATGCAACACCACACTGCCGCCCAGGGAATGGCCCAGCAGCACCACAGGTCGGTTCGGGGCGCGCTCAACCACCGCCTCCGCCAACCAACGGCCGTAGCTGGCCAAGCTCGGCTGCAACCCCCTAGGGCGGGCTGTGGTGCCAAACCCCGGCAAATCGGGGGACCACAGCTGCCAATCCGGCTCCAACACCCGGGCCAAAGGATCCCAAAGCCTGCCAGCCAGCAACCAGCCATGGACCGCCACCAGCAAGGGACGTTCAGGAAAATCTCGAAGGGATGGCGTCATCGGGCAAGATCGTGCCATCGCGTTGGCCTGGGGCTGTGAGTGCTACTGAGCTCCTAACCAGTCTCTACGGGGAGCAGCACAGGATTTGCACCACCCCAAACCCCCAAATCGGCCTGGTGCTGAGCACCGAGCGGCCCATCGATCTGATGGAGCTCGAGCGCCTGTGTGATGCGGTGGGCTGGAGCCGGCGGCCGATGCGCCGCGTGCGCAAGGCCCTGGAGTTCAGCCTGTTGCAGGTGGGCCTCTGGCGCCACGACCAGCGCATCCCCAAACTCGTGGGCTTTGCCCGCTGCACCGGAGATGGGGTGGTGGAGGCCACGGTATGGGATGTGGCCGTTCACCCGCTCTATCAACGGGTGGGACTGGGAAAACAACTGATGGTCTACATCCTCGACCAGCTGAAAGAGCTTGAACTTGATCGGGTCACCCTGTTTGCCGATCCAGAGGTGGTGGGCTTCTACGAAGACCAAGGCTGGGAGCTGGAACCCCTGCAGCGACGCTGCGCGTTTTGGTATTCGCCCTAATCCTTCAGCCCTGACCTAGCTCCAGCGGCTGGGATCGTTGGAACTGGGTAACTGGGAGAGGGGATGGCCATGGCCAAGGAGATCCCGGCTGATGTTGATACAGATCCAATCCATCGGCAGACAGAAACTGCTGCCGTCATTATCAAATGGCCCCTCCACGTAAGATCCCAGTCGTTCAGCAGTGAGAAAACCCAAGAAGAGCAACATCCCAGCGAGGGGGTTGCCAGCAACCAAGAAATCCAAATAGACAGCAACTCCAAATAGCCAGCAAACGAGTCGAATAAAGACGTCATAGGCCGGAGGTAAGGGGGTATTGCGAATCCGCTGAATGCCCCCAAGGGCATTTGTCATAGTTTCGGTGCAACGCAGCAGGGCATCGCGCCCCCACTCGCTGATGGATTGGGTTCGGTGCAGCTCGCCAATGCCGGAGGCGCGGAGCTTCATGGAGTCTTGGAGCGTGATCGCAACGGGCACCTTCAGCCCATGGCACAGAGCATCAACGGCATTCCTTGCATCCGATCGCCAAAAGTTACGCAATTCAAAATTCAACAGCCACGCCTGCAACACCTGCAATTCCAAGAGGCGTTGCTTGGCCTGGGCCAGCCCCGAGCCCGCAAGCTCAGCCTCAGGACCTAACAGGGCTTCAAGAGAATCGCGCCAATGGCGCGATTCATTGGTAATTGCACCCCAAAGAACCCGCCCCTCCCACCAACGACTAATCGCCTGAGTATTACGGAAGGCGACAAAAATTGAGACGGCGATTCCGAGCATTGACAGGCCCGCACCATGCAACAACGAGGGAGTACTGGGAAGGTAATATGTCTTATAAAGAAAGAGCAAGAAGCAAACAAGTGCATACAGGATGATGTCGTTACGCATCCTCCTGCCTAGCTGGAGCAAGACCCGAGCGTAATTACGCCGCCTCACCTTGGGGGCCAAATGTTTTGCTGCCAATGGAATCTCAGATTCTCTGCGTCTCATTGTGCCTCAGGAAGTTCAAAATTTCCGTAGTAGCGAGACGCCAATTCCTGACTGCCCGCACCTCGGCGCCAGGCCCGCCTGAGCAGCCAATTGCTCCAGCTCACCGCGCAGACACCCCGCTCAATCCAGCGGCGACCATCGACCCGCAACGGCACCCCCAGGCACCGCAGCCGGCAGTGGGGCTTGAGCCTCAAGACCAAATCCAAATCCTCCATCAAGGGCACGCTGGCAAACCCACCCACCTGGAGGTAAAGCCGGCGGCTCACCAGGAGGCCCTGGTCGCCATAGGGCAATTGACGCCACTGGCTTCGCAGGGCTACGGCCCATTCCACCAGCCGCAGGGCCGGCAGGGCTGCATCAATGGCCAACCGGAAATACCAGGCGCTCGGCTGGTTCTTGCGTTTGGGGCCCTGGGGGTTCACCAATTCCCGAGCTAATTCCCGGGCCAATTCCCGAGCAATGGCCCGATCCCAGCCCGCTGGTAGGCGCCCGTCCCCGTGCAGAAAAAACAGCCAGTCGGATTGGGTCACGGCTGCGCCCAAGGCGAGTTGCCCCCCCCGCGATGGGTCGCCGCGAACGACGCAGGCCCCGGCCAACCGGGCCACCATCGCCGTGGCGTCAGTGCTGGCGCCATCCACCACCACCAGCTCAGCCAGGGGCAGCTCGCCCTGGTGGAGATCCGCCAGCAACAGGGGCAGCCTTTCAGCCTCGTTGCGGACCGCAATCACCACGGCGATCGATCCAACGGCCTCGATCGCTCCAACGGCCTCGATCACGGCCCTACCGCCATGGGAGCAAATCCTCCGGCCAATCCAAATCCCTACGGGTGGCGAGCAAGCCCACATCCAAACCAAGCCCTGCGGCCCGCTCCAAGGTGCAGCCCATCACCTGGTCGCTGCCCCAAGGGATGCCTGCAAGCAGGCTTGGCTGCCCTTGGTGCAAACCGATCAGCCAATAGCCGCCGTCGGCGGCTGGCCCCAGCACCAGATCACAGCCATCGCCCGCCGCCGCGCCCAAACAGGCAAAGCCCGCGGCCAGATCGGCCAGTTCCAGCTGGGGCAGGTCGCTGCCGATCAGCACCACCGCATGGGCCCCCTCCCGCCTGGCTCGGTTGATTTGCCGCTGCATGCGCACGCCCAAGCTGCCCCTGCCCTGGGTAACCCAGCGCGGGCAACCGCGGGCCCCAAAGCAGCGACGGGCGGCCCGCGGGCCCAATCCGTCCATGGCCACCACCACCTCCACCCCTTTCAGCTGACTGGCCACGGCCAGGGTGTGGGCAGTGAGCACCTGCTGAATTTGGGCCGCTCTCAAGGGGCCCAGCCCGCGGGAGAGCCGTTGTTTGCAACGGCCCGGAGCAGGCCAACGGGCCATCACAACCAGCTGCGGCTTTCGGACCAAATGGGGCTTCACCCTTGTTGGGGCAATTCGGCAGGCCTCACCACCAGTTTGGTCTTTTGGTTTTGGCGGCGGATGCTGATCGTGAGCGGGGCGCCCACCCGACCACCATCGACGGCGAGCTGAACCTGGGATGGATTCTTCACATCGTTGCCTCCCACCTGGTCGATCAGGTCGCAGGGCTTCAGGCCGCTTTGGGCCGCTGGGCTGCCAGCCATGACCTCCACCACCAGCACCCCGTTCACCTCCGGAACGCGGCACTCATCGGTGCTGGCGTTGATCTCCCGGGCCAACTGGGGGGTGAGGGCCTGCAGGCGCACTCCGATATAGGGATGGCTTGCCGTACCCCGCTCCAGGATTTGGGCCGCGATTTGACGGGCCACGTTGATGGGGATCGCGAAGCTCAAACCAGCCCCCGGGGCCTTGCGAATGGCCGTGTTGATGCCGATCACCTGACCGTGGTCGTTGATCAAGGGCCCGCCACTGTTGCCTGGGTTAATGGCCGCATCGGTTTGCAGGTAGGGCACCCGTTGACCTTCACCGAGGGCATTGGTCCTCTGGATGGCACTGATGATTCCAGCGGTCACGGTGTTGTCGAGACCCAAGGGATTGCCAATGGCAATGGCCCATTCGCCGGGCTTCACCTTGGAGGAGTCCCCCAGGGGGGCCACGGGCAGGCCCGTAGCCGCAACCCGCACCACCGCCACATCGGTCACCGGATCGCTCCCCAAAACCTTGCCGCTAAAACTGCGGCCATCGGGCAGGGTGACACTGACCTCGGAGACACCCTCCACCACGTGGGCGTTGGTCAACACAATCCCATCGGAGCGGGTGATGAAGCCGGATCCTTGGCCCTGCTGCTGCTGAATGGTGCCCCCGCCGCCGAACAGGCCCCCCAAGGGATTCACCAAACGCTTCAGGGTGTCAATCCGCACCACCGCAGGGCCAACCTTGGCCACGGCATCGGCGATCACATTGCTCCCGCCAGGAAGCACGGGAGTGATGGGGGCATCACTAATCCGGCCATCACGCTGGGCGCGGCCAGGGAACCCGGGCAAACCAGTGCTACAGCCAGCCAACAACAGCAGGGGCAGTACCAGGGGGGCCAGCAAGCTGGCGCGCAGGCCCTGGGGAAAACGGGACATGGGGATTCGGGTGGCCAGGTCTGCTTTCGACTCATTAAAGGCGGCGCGGCCCCAGGAAGCTGCGTATATTCAGCACCCGCGACGTGGCCCCTTCGGTGCAGCAGGCAACCCAGCTGTGGCACCAGGTTCAACAGGGCCTTCAAGCCAATCTCAGCAAGCCCACCTTCGAAACCTGGATTCGGCCGGCGCGCTGTACAGGCTTCGATAACGGCCAGCTGACGCTGCAGGCTCCGAACAGCTTTGCCTGCGGGTGGCTCCGCAAAAATTACCTGGGCACCATCGAAGCCGTTGCCTCAGAAATTGCTGGCCGCACGGTGGAAGTGCTGGTTTCCGCCGCCACGGACGACGATCCCACCAACGCCCCCACCAACGACCCAGCCAACGGTGCCGCCACCAGCGGTGGCTCCACCAGGGCGGCCCCCAATACCAATGACCGGGTGGCTCAGCCCCAGGCCGCTCGCCTGCCAACGGCCAAGGCAACCGGCGAAGCGCCCCGCAAGCTCAAAGCCGGGCTCAATCCGCGCTACGTCTTCAACCGGTTTGTGGTGGGCCCCAACAGCCGCATGGCCCATGCGGCCTCCTTGGCCGTGGCTGAAGCCCCTGGACGGGAATTCAATCCCCTGTTCCTCTGTGGCGGCGTGGGCCTCGGCAAAACCCACCTGATGCAGGCCATCGGCCACTACCGGCTCGAGATCAATCCCGATGCCAAGGTGTTTTACGTTTCCACCGAAACCTTCACCAACGACCTAATCCAGGCCATCCGCAA
>CAMDSS010000149.1 GCA_945907085.1 Cyanobium sp. NIES-981
AGGGGGAGCTCCAACGATCGGGCAATCCGTTCCCCATAACGGCGGCAGTGGGCTGCTTGTTCGGTGGGCCTGCCATCGCGATCCAGCGGTAGGCCGACCACGAGGGCCTGGACTCCCCGTTGGTCGACCAGGGGCTGCAACCGTTCCAGATCCGCTGGAAATTTGCCCCGGGCCAGGGCCCCGAGCGGGGTCACGGTGATCCCGAGGGGGTCGCAGCCCGCCAGGCCGATGCGCTTGCGACCCACGTCCAGCGCCAGGACCGATCGGGCCAGGGGTTGGGGGGGCATTACCGGGGAACGAGGGGGGTGGGCAGGGGACGGCGTTGGGGTTGCAGTTGGCCGAACATGGCCTCGAGCCGTTGGGCCGCCAGGGCTGGCAGCGGCTGTTCGTGGCGGCGCCAGACGCTGCGGGCCATCAGCACCCGTTCCCCCCGTTCCAGGGCACCGCGAGCCCGGAGCCAGTCCTGGCGGGATGTGTCACGCACATCGCTGCGGAGCCAGAGGTCTTCACCGCGGCCAAAGGTTTGTTGGGCTTGGGCCAACAGCAGCTCCGTGGCGCCACCAATCAGGTGTTGCCATCCCGGATGAACGGTGAGTTCCACGTCATGGCCCCCACCGGCGTGCTCCCCAACCCAGCGCACTCCGGCTACCGCCTCATCCCGGATCCCATCCACCAATACCCAGCCTTTGCGGTGGCTTTGATCGAGCAGGTCTTCAACCCGCCGATCGAGCAGTTGGCGGAGTTGGGCAGGGCAAGCGGCCTGCTCGAGGTGCCAGAGCAGGCCCCCGGTGCGCCGGTTGAGTGGGCGCAGGTGTAAGGCGCCAAGCGTTGAGCTATTGCCCCTTTGAGCTTCGTTGACGCCAGGCCAGCACCACAGTTGGTCGGTGCGTAGGGGTTGGAATCCCTGTTCCCGCAGCAGGGCCAGGCGCTGGGAATCAAGGCTGGAGGCCGTGGCCATCCAGCTGGTGGCATCCTTGGCCTGGTGGATGGCTTCCCGCAGCAGGGTTGCAGCTAAATCCCTCTGACCGACGGGGTTCACAAGGCGTAGGTGCTGCACCTGCCAGCAACTGCCGCTGCGGTTGAGTCGGCTGGTCACAATCAGGCCAAGGGGATTGTGCTCGCTAAAAGCGACCAGCACCAACGGTGCAATCGGCTGGCGGGCGGCGAGGGCGTGGATCAACCTCTCCGGGAGCCCGAGCCAAACGGCCCGTTGCAGCACGCTCTGGAGCGGTAGGAACGTTGGATCACTGAGCAAGGGCAGGTGCCAACCCGCCAGGGGCTCCAACCGCCAGCTTGTGGCGCATGGGGCTCCTAAAGACTGGGTGGGGTCTGGCTCAACCGCCATGGGGGTGGTTCCAAAGGGACCCTGAAACTCGAGTCTATCGAGCTTGATCGAAGTGGGTCGGTTGACCTGGCCCCTAGGCCCCGCGAACCAGCACGAGGGGAGTGCGTTCGTTGGCGTTTCCGGCCGGGTTGGGCCGTAGGGCTCGCTCCAGCAGGGCCCCGTCACAACCTTGGCTGGCGGCGAGCACCTTGACCCGGCCCAGGTCGTTCACATCCACAACCGCCACGTCCACGCCCAGGGCCTCAGCCATGCGTTGGCAGAACTGCCCCGGTTCCTGGGGCCCCATCACCAGGGTTTGGTCATAGGGCGGTGTGGTGCCGGTGATGTCATCAATCAGCCGGGCTTGATCCCCGGCTAGCCGATAAAACCAGCCCTTGAAGCCCACGACCTTGAGCCCGGTGCCAATCAGCCAGGCACCAAGGATTCGGGCCGGGCCTTCTCGGTCAATCAGGCTTTGCATCCCGCAGGCCGTGGCCAAGCTGCTGGTGGGGTGGAACACCCGGCAAAGCAACCGGGCCAGGGCCGAGGGTTCCAGGGTGGCGGGATGGAGGTATTGGCCTTGCATCACCGCCAGGGGCGTTTCGCCAATGGTGAGCACGTCACCGCTCTGCCAGAGGTGGCCGGCGTAGCGGCGTAATACCTCTTGGGGCTCGTCGAGCACACCGAGCAGGTGGGTGCCAATGGGAAGCACCTGGCAGCGATCACCCTGACGCCAAGCTGCGCTGTTGGCGTTAATCGGCTCGGGTTTGTTTAGGGGAACAAGAAATCCATCCCGGCGGTGCAGGCGACCAAAGGGTCCGTAATTGACCCAGAGCACCTCGATCCAGAGGGTGTCAATGAGTTTCTTGATGGCAATACCTGGGGCCGCAGTGATGCTGATCTCAAGGCGGGCCCTGGTGCTCTTGCGCCCTTTCACGATGTAGGCGGCCCAATAGTGATCGGGCCTGCTGTTCTCATCGGGATGGAGGGCCACTATCTGGGTTTTCACCTCCAGGTTGCGGAGGTCGCCATTGCCCAACAGGGTGGGATTCAGGCTGATCTCCGGCACGAACACTTCCATGCGCCGGTGGGGATTGGTGATGGTGATCTCCCCCGTGACGGTGATGCCCTGGTGGCTGCTCTCCACCTGAAAGTGGCCGGCCTTCAACTGAAGGGGCGAGGCGGGCCTAAGGCGATGGCGGAGTTCAAGCCACAGCAGGCTTAGGCCCAGCAGCAGGGCCGCGAGCAGCAGGACGTGGAACACCAAGAGCAACGGAACGCGAATCGCCGGAGCGTAATGGGGCCCCTGGCTGGCCTAGACCATCTCCTCCGGCTTCACGTAACGATCGAAGTCATCGGCACTGATCTCCCCCAGTACCAGGGCGGCCTGCTTGAGGCTCAGTTGGTGCTTGTGGGCGTGCTTGGCGATGGCGCAGGCCCGGTCGTAGCCGATGGCTGGGGTCAGGGCGGTGACCAACATCAGGCTTTCGTTGAGGAGCCGGCCAATCCGCCTGGTGTTGGCCTCCAGTCCATCCACACAGAAGCTACGGAAGCTGGTGGCCGCACCCCCGAGTAAGGCGATGCTCTCGAGCACGTTGTGGGCGATCAGGGGCTTAAACACGTTGAGTTCGAAATTGCCCTGGCTTGCCCCGAACTGCACAGCGGTGTTGTTGCCCATCACCTGGGCGGCCACCATCGTGAGGCTTTCGCACTGGGTGGGGTTCACCTTCCCCGGCATGATCGAGGAACCTGGTTCATTTTCCGGAATCACCAATTCACCGAGGCCGCAGCGGGGCCCGCTGCCGAGCCAACGCACGTCATTGGCGATCTTCATCAGCGATCCGGCTAACACGGTCAGGGCCCCATGGGCTGCCGCTAGGGGTTCATGGCCCGCCAAGGCTTGAAATTTGTTGGGGGCGCTGATGAAGGGCAATCCCAGGCGCTCAGCCAGCCGCTGGGCAACGGCGTCGCCAAATCCCTTGGGGGCATTGAGCCCCGTACCCACGGCGGTACCGCCGATGGCCAGTTGATACACCTGGGGGAGGGTATGCCTCAGGCTCTCGAGGCCGAGTTCCAGTTGGGCAACGTAACCACCGAATTCCTGGCCCAAAGACAGGGGTACGGCGTCCTGCAAGTGGGTACGGCCGATCTTCACGATCCGCGCAAACGCCTCACTTTTCTGCTGGAGTGAGCCGATCAACCGTTCGAGGGCTGGAATCAGCTGCCGTTCCAATTCGATCGCTACGGCGATGTGGAGCGCCGCCGGGAAGGTGTCATTGCTGGATTGGCTGAGGTTGACGTGGTCGTTGGGATGCACCGGACTCTTGCTGCCCATCACGCCGCCGGCCAGCTCAATCGCCCGATTGGCGACCACCTCATTCACATTCATGTTGGTTTGGGTGCCCGAGCCCGTCTGCCAAACCTTCAGGGGAAACTCGGGATCCAAGCGTCCTGATGCCACCTCTTCGGCGGCGGCCACGATCAAGCCGGTGAGCTCTGGATCCAGCTTGCCTTTGGCGGCGTTTACTTCGGCGCAGGCCGCCTTGAGCTGGCCGAAGGCGTGGACCACCGCCAGGGGCATGGGTTGGCCGAAGGGAAAAAAGTGGATCGATCGCTGGGTCTGGGCGCCCCAGTAGTGGTCCTGGGGAACCTCAATGGCTCCCAGGCTGTCGGTTTCGATCCGTTGGCTCAGGTGCGGCTCGGCCATCAGCGGCTGACAACCTCCGCATTGAGTTCGTTGAAACTCACTGTGGTGCTGGTGGTGCCCCCTTCAGGCAAGGGGATGCCCGTGGCCATGCTCAAGCCATCGTTGATGCGGTCCACGTCCACAAAGCCGCTGGCGTTGAACACCACCTTTCCATCGCTGTCAAACACCACCACCTGGGGAATGACCCCGCTCCAGTACATGGCCGGATCAGTGGCACCTTCGGTGGCGCGGTTTTGCAGGGGGTCGGTGACCAAGGGAATCAACTCAATCCTGTTGCCCCAGAGCCGTTGTAGTTCGGAGACCACCGGGGAGAACTGCTTGCTCGCGGCATCGTCATCGAGGTAGTAGATCACAGCTGCTGGCCGGTGATCGGCCATGGCCTGGGCGAGGCTGCCCCGGGGGGGCACCAGGGAGCCGTTGCCGGCGTAAAGGGCGCAAATATTGCCGTCGTAGGTGTTGTTCGTCAGGGCGGCGGCGGCAGGTTGAACCCACGCTCCCGTGAGGCCGATCCACAGGGCCAGTAATACACCGAGGAAAATACGACCAGGCAGGCGCAACGGCACGATTTCAGGCCTCAATGTGGGGTCATTGTGGCCTTTAGCCGCGGCTGAGGCTGCGGCCCATGCCCTGGCGGATGCCGCGGCCCACGAGGCCGATGGAACGGCCCACCACCTGGGTGAGCAAGACAACGAACAGATCTCCGAGCCCCTTGATCAGGCTTTGCAGTTGGGGGGCGAGGGCGTCCCGGGTTTCAAGGGTGAGGGTCACAAGTTGCTGCACCCAGCCCAAGTCCCGCAGTTCAGCATCCCGGGGTTCGGTGAGGTCGACCAAGGCAATACCCCCGGTTTGGAGAGAGAAGAGCGATCGGCGGCTCTCATAGAGGGCGATCGGCCGTACAAACCAGCTATTCCAACGTTGTTGGGCGTTGAGTTGGTTGCGTAGGCGTTCCAAGTTGCGGGTGGCCAGCAGCTCTGGTTCCAGTAGATAGCGGCGTAATTCCGGCCAGCTGGCACAACAGGAGAGAACTTCGCTGCTGATCAATTCAGCGCTGCGCACCAACCAATTGGCCAGGAGTTGCTCCAGAAAAAGCACGGCCCGAGGTTCATCCGCCGGCACCAACTGGCCGTCCACCACAAGGGGTTGGCCGTGGACCAGGGCCGCAAGCATGGCCTGGGATTCCGGTAGTTCGGGGTCGGAGCCAGCCAGGTCGCTGCCTTGGATCAGGGCCTCGGCCACCCC
>CAMDSS010000150.1 GCA_945907085.1 Cyanobium sp. NIES-981
GATCCCCCAGGCTCAACGCAGTGGAATGGCCTTGAAGTTCTGGCCTCGACGGCGACGGCGACCCCCATCCCGCCGGCTTCTGCGCCCCTGGCAGGCCCCCCTCGCCCTGGTGCTGCTGGTCAATGCGGCCGCCCTGGGCTACCGGATCACCCAAGGGTGGGATTGGGGCGATTGCTACTGGATGGTGTTGATCACACTCAGCACCCTGGGCTTTAGCGACCCCCACACCCAGGTCTTGAACGGGGCCGGCCGTACTGTCACAGCCCTCTCCTTGATCGGCGGCCTGGTGGTGGTGCAATTCACCATCCAGGCGCTCCTGGGCCTCTCCGAATCGGGCTACTTTCGGCGCCTGCGCGAGCGCCGCTACCTCCGCTGGCTCTCCACCATGCAAAACCACGTGATCCTCTGCGGCTATGGCCGCATCGGCCGGGAGATCGGCGAACAACTGGCCCGGGAGGGGGTGCCCTTTCTGGTGGTGGAGATGGATCCCGAACGCCGTCAGGCGGCAGAGGATCGGGGCCTGCCGGTGCTGATGGCCGACGCCACCCTCGACGAAACCCTCCTGGAAGCAGGCATCCACCGGTGTCGATCCCTGGTGGCAGCCCTCTCCAGCAACGCCGCCAATTTGTATGTGGTGCTGAGTGCCCGCGGCCTCGCCCCCCAGTGCCGGCTGATCGCCCGATCCGATAGCGAAGAAGCCGAGCGCAAATTGCGCCTAGCCGGCGCAGACCAGGTGGTGAGTCCCTACGTCAGTGGGGGACGCACCATGGCGGCGACGGCGCTCCGGCCCTTGGCCGTCACCTTCATGGATCTGCTGGCGGGCTCGGATTGCGAAGTTGAGGAATTCCGGCTAAGCGCCAACCGCGAAGACCTGGGCAACCTGGCTGGAGCCAGCCTTGCCGAGGTGCAATTGGGTCGCCGCACCGGCGCCATGGTGCTGGCGATCTTGCCGCCAACCACCGATGGTCCGAGCGACGGCCCTCGCCACCTGATCGCCAACCCCGGCAGCGACGTCTGCCTGGCCCCTGGTCAGATGCTGGTGGTGATGGGCAGCAAAGACCAACTGGATCGGGTCAGCCAACTGCTGGGCCCGGCACTCATCGGCGTCGAGCACATGGCTGGTTAGGTGGCTAACTAGGGGGCCGGCACTTGGTTCAGCCAGCCCGAGCCGAACAGCCCGTTCAGCAGCCGGTTGGTGGAGACCGCCAACCCCTGGACATCCTTGAGGGTGGGGGCCAGCAAGGGGTTGGTGGTTTTCATCAGCTCGGTGGCACTCACACCGGTGCGATCCATCGTTTGCAGGGTTGTCTTCAGCTGGGGGCCAATCCCATCCACCTCCCGGTTCAAGGTGCTGGAGAGCTTGTTCACCCCCGCCATCGTGCGCCGGATGTCAGAGAGGGCAACCGGTAAATCCTTCTCCGCCACACCACCAATCTTGCGAAGGGCGCCTTGCAGGGCCACCTGGGTTTCCACCAACTGCTCCAGCAAGCTGGCGAAATCCACGGGCTGGGTATAGGGCAGCCGCAGGGCACCCTGCTGCAAGGGCGCCGATGCGGGTTGGGGATCGGGGCTGATGGCAATGAAGTGGTCGCCCACAAAACCATCAATGCCCTGGCTAGCCACACTCTTGGGCCCAATCAACCGTCTGTAGGACTCAAACACTTTCATCCGAACCCGAACACTGGCATTGGGCTCCATCTCCAGCCCCACCACTTGACCCACGGGCAAGCCCGAGATGCGCACATCAATTCCGGTTCGCAAACCCGCAGCGGTGGGAGCCACCAACTGCACCTCTTGGGAGCGTTCTCCCCAGTGCTGTTCGCGGCCGAGACCCACAACCATGGCCAGGGAGAGAAAACCGGCGAACCCTATAAAAACCCAGTAGCCACGCTGTTCCTTCATGCGCTCAAGCCAAGCTGAAGGGATCCACAGCCACAAGCCAAACCAGCTTCAACAGCAGAATCACAACGATGCCGTGACTAAAGAGTTCACTCACGATCACCCCTGGGGGAGCCTGGCGCAATAACCCCCGTTCGCACTGGCGCAGGGACCAGCCGCAGATCACCGCAAAAAAGACACTGGACCGAATCCAGGTAATTGCCAGATCACGCAGCTGGAGTCCAGAGAGCACATCTGCCACCTCCCCCATCAAATCGGCCCGGGGGGTGAACATGGCGCCACTCACCAAAGCCGCCACCAGAAAGAGGGTGAGCAGAAGGGGCGCCAGGATCGCGGCCGCAGGCACCGCCACCCGCCAGGAACGCAGCCCCTGCTCCTGAACCCCCTCAAGCCAAAGGGGACCCAACTGGACCAGGGCGAGCAACACAACCAGCACCGGTCCTGCCACCTGCAGCACCAACAGGATCACCAGCTCACAGATCGTGCGACTGGCCAAGCCCAACGGGCCTGCCGCCACTTCGGCCAGGCCGGCCCCGGCAACAAAACCGGCCAGCAGCACTGGCGCCCCACAACGGATGCCATCCCGCTCAACCGAGCGAAGCACCCCGCGCCAACCGTGCTGCTCCATCAACCTTTGGGACAAGCCCCCTTAGGCAATCACCCATTCAACCGCGCTGCAACCGGCTCCAGGTCGCTGCTGAAAACTGATGGCCTTCCTCCAGGGCCAAGGCCACTACGGCATCGGCGCTCATGGCAGCGTCCACCTTGGTTTTGAGGCCGGCGTTGGCGCCCACTTTGACCATGAAGGCATTCAACTGGGATTTCGACATGGAGCCACAGACTTGGTTCCCCCCATCCCTAGCCACAAAACTGGTCTTTGGCAGCACTCCCAAAAACTGGGTTACCAAGGGAAGCCCCCCATCGCCATTCGGGCAGTAGGGTGGTAAGTGATTCAAAGATTTCTCTTTAGCGAGCTGACCACTTTCTCTTGGGCCATCGACGGATCGCTTCATAGTTTTCTCTGAGTAGTTTCTGAGTTCATGACCATTTACGTCGGCAATCTTTCCTTCGACGCCGAAGCGGAAGATGTGCAACACCTGTTCAGCCAATACGGCCAAGTGAGCAAGTGCAGCCTCCCCCTCGACCGCGACACCGGCCGCAAGCGCGGTTTCGCTTTCGTTGAGATGGCAAACGAGGCTGAAGAAGCCAAGGCCATTGAAGACCTCCAGGATGTGGAGTGGATGGGCCGCGCCATCCGGGTGAACAAAGCTGAACCCCGCGGTGGCGGTGGTGGCGGCGGCTACGGCGGCGGCGGCAACCGTGGTGGCGGCGGCGGTTACGGCGGTGGCGGCGGCGGTGGAAACCGTGGCGGCGGCGGCGGTTACGGCGGTGGCGGCGGCGGCCGTTACTGAGCCCAGCTCTGAATGCCGGGGCTCAATGAGCCCCTAGCAACCAATCTTCAGCCGTCCCCGAGGGGGCGGCTTTTTAATGGGCGAAACCCAGCGAGGCGCTAGCTCGCCGCCCGGGCCAGCAGGGCCCGGCGGGATGGAATGCGCAGATCCCTCGCCCAGCCGCACCATTCGAGAAGCCGGATAAAGCGATAGGTGGGATCGGGGAGCAGTTGCACATCCCCCTGGCGGAGGGTGAAACCCTGGCGCACGGACCCTTGAAAGGCGTGGTGCAAGTTGTGCCAACCCTCGCCCAGGGTGATCAGGGCCACCCAACCGTTGTTGCGGCTTGCATCCCCTGTGGCAAAGGGCGGGCTACCCGCCAGGTGGGCCACCGAATTCACAGTCGCCACCCCGTGGTAGAGGAGCGTGGTGCTCAGGCAAAAGGCCCCCAACCAGGCCCAGCCGCCGATCTGCCAGGAGAGGGCCGCCAAGGCGAGCACGGGCACGAAATGGAGACGATCGATCGCGCGCAACACCGGATCGGCCTCCACATCCGCGGGCAAGCTCTCGGGGAAAAAACTGGAGGACAGGAGCCAACCGGCCTGGGAACGCCACAGCCCCCTCAACCCGCCAATGGGCGCCAGGGGGCTGTGGGGATCGGCGGCCGTATCCACATGGAGGTGATGTTGCTGATGGTGGGCTTTCCACCAGCTCGGCCCCATTTGGCCAGCCGAAGCCGCCACCAGGGAGCCCACCCAGGCCACGGGCTTGGGGGCCTTGTAGCTGCCATGGGTAATGAGGCGGTGGTAGATCGCCGTGGTGGCAAGCATCCTGATGGCGTAGAGCCCAAGGGCCCAAAGCGCGGCACCCAGGCCTAGACCCGTAAAAACAAGGATCAGGCAGCCCAGGTGGCTGAGAATGATGAGTACGGGCCCACAGCTGTAAAGAACCCGTCGATATCCAAGATGCAAGTCTGCTCCGCCCTGCGTCACCAGTGAGACTTGACCCTAGGCAAGGCACCATCACCTCTGAGGTGAATCCGGTAGGGGATGCCGATCCGGTGAAGGGGTTCGAGCCGGTGATCAGGGCCCTGCTCAAGCCCGGGGCCTACCCCCATCCGGTGGCGGATCTGCAACTGCTCGAGACCCACCTCTCCTGGGTGATCCTCACGGGCCCCTACGCCTACAAGATCAAAAAACCTTTGGCGTTTGGGTTTGTGGATTTCTCCACCCAAGCCCTGCGGGGCCAAGCCTGCCGCGAAGAACTGCGACTCAACCGCCGGCTATCCCCCCAGCGCTACCTGGATCTGGTGGCAGTGGTCGGTCCCGGCCATGGTCCCGGTGATGGGCCCGACCTCACCAAAACCGAACTCACCCAAGCCGTGCGGATGGTGCAGTTCGATCAAAGCCAACTGTTGCCGGCGGTGCTGGAGCGGGGCGCCCTCAGCGAGCCCCTGATCGCCGCCTTTGCCAAACACTTGGCGCGCTTCCACGGGGATGCCGCCCAGGCTCCGATCGACTCCCCCTGGGGCCTGCCGGCGGCGGTGATCCAGCCGGTGCAGGACAACCTCACCTCCCTGGCCAGCTGCACCGCCGAGGCCGCCCGATTAGGCCGCTTGGGCCACTGGGTGGAGGAGCAGGGCCAGCGGCTCACGCCCTGGTTTGGGCAGCGCCGACAAGGCGGACACATCCGCGAATGCCATGGGGATCTGCACCTGGGAAACATGCTGCTGGGTACCGGCGGCATCGAGGTGTTCGATGCCCTGGAATTCAGCCCAACCCTGCGCTGGATTGATCCGATCAGTGAGCTGGCCTTTCTGGGGATGGACCTGGCGGTGCATGGGCAGCTGGAGCTCGGCAGCCAACTTCTGAACCACTGGATCGAGGCCAGTGGCGATAGCGAAGGCCTGCGCGGCTGGGCCTGGTACAGCGTTTACCGGGCCCTCGTGCGGGCGA
>CAMDSS010000151.1 GCA_945907085.1 Cyanobium sp. NIES-981
GCACCCGCCGGCTGACACTGCGGCTGGCCTGCCAGTACCAACGCCAAGGCAGCTCTTCGCCCTGGGACAGGCCTATGCGGGTGGATTGGACAAGGGCGGCGGGCCCTGAACTCGCCAAAGCGGCCGACACCTCTACTGGCCGGGGGGCCAGCCAAACACCAGACCCCGGATCCACCGCCATGGCGTCATGGCGCTTACACAAGCCAAACCGCTTGGCCAACAGGGCCGGACCAGCCGCAATCCGCTCGGGCTCTCCAGGCAGCCAGGCGGCCCGCAGCAACACTCCATTGGCCCAATCGCCTCGGCCTGTCACGACGTTGAGGCAGTGGTGAATGCCATAGCTCACATACACATAAAACCGCCCAGGCTCTCCAAACAGGGTTTCGTTGCTCGGGGTGCGGCGGCGATGCCCGTGGCAGGCGGGCTCGCTCTGGCAATACGCCTCTGTTTCCACAATCACGCCCCACAGCAGCTCGCCATTGGGTTGGCATTTCACCAGCAGGCAGCCAATCAATTCAGGTGCCACCTCTTCTGCGGGGCGGCAGAAGAACTCTGTAGGCAGGGATGGGAGGTCTTGGATCGACGAGATGGCTATGGGGGTGGCTGCTCTTCCCCCAGTACTGCCAACGCAAAGCCAGGAAGCTCCATCGAAATGAAAGCGCGGCAACTGAGGCAAAAAGAAGGGAAGGCGCTGATGCTCAAGGGCAAGAAGCGAATTCAGCCAAAACAATTCGAGTAGTCGCTTCAGATTACAACTCTGACCTTTGCAAGTCATGTCAATCGACCCCGAATTTAATGAAGCCAAGTTGAAACCACCTAAATTAGATTTCGTATTCCTGTAGCCCTACTCTTTTCGAATGCAACCTTCCAAGCATCTCTCTGTTGCCCTGATCGTTTCAGGCATAGCGATCACCCCCATCGGAGCACTTGCAAAGCCCCAGTAGGGCTATTCCGGCAACGTTGCACCAGAAAAATGGGGCCAGCTGAGTTCTGAATATCGCACCTGCACCGACGGCTCTGAGCAAGCCCCCGTGAACATCGTGTCAAAGAGCACGGTGAAGAAGACAACCGCTACAGCCCTGCAGCCTGACTACGTCGCCACCACCGGCACTGTGGTGAACACCGGTACCACGATCCAGGTGAACACCTCGGGCAATCTCAAAATCGGCACCACTCCTTACAAGCTACTGCAATACCACTTCCACACCCCCAGCGAAGAAGCCATCAACGGCGTTCATTACGACGCCAACGTGCATTTGGTGCACCAAGACGCCAAGGGCCGCCTGGCTGTGATTGGAGTGAACTTCAAAAAAGGTGCAGCCAATCCCTATCTCGCTTCATTCTGGAACAAACTGCCCGCCAAGAAAGGCGCCAGCATCGGCGTGAATCTTCCCTCCCTGAAGGAGCTGCTTCCGGCCTCACTGGAGTACTACAGCTACGCCGGTTCCCTCACCACGCCCCCTTGTACTGAAGGCGTGCGTTTTTACATCCTCAAGCAGCCCGTTTCCATCTCAGCCGAGCAACTGGCCACATTTCAAAAGCTCTTCCCCATGAATGCACGGCCACTGCAACCCCTCAATGAGCGGGTGATCAAATCGAGCAACTAAGCCAAGCCCCAGGGCTCAGTCAGCCGAAAGGCGCCAGACTGGGCCCATCTTTACCGCTGTAAAACCCATGGAATCCTCGGGGCTCACCCTCGCCACCGTGCTGGTGGCCACCAGTGGCCTGTTCGTACTGGCCACGTTGTTCTTCGGAACCAAAGGCGGCTACTACGACAGCGACGACTACGACGGCAACGGCACGGCCCACTAGGGATTGCTGAGCCGTTCCGCCTCGGGGCAATCCTCCGAGGTGATCACATCATCGGGGTCGCCACTACGGCAGACGTAGGCCAGCCGGGTGCTCACCGCCCCAATCGACTCGAGCCGCACGCTCTCTTCCCAGGTGTGGGTCTCGTCGTCGTCTTCGGCGTCGTAGCGGAGGGTGACCATGTCACCTTCGATAGCCACCACCAAGGCCTCCTCCACCCAGCGCTGTTGATCGCGCAGAAACACCCACACCGGGCGCTTCTCGCTGCAAAACTGATCGAGCTTTCGATGCAGCATGGGCCCCACCGGAGCTGCTGGCCTTCCAATCCTAGGCAAGCCCACCAGGGTTCAAGCTGTTCACCATGACCTTTTCAGCCCCAAGCTCCCCTCCCGGGGCCCCAGCCCACTCTGCAGAAGCGATCCGCCTGCAACTGCGCAGCTGGCCCGAGGTGGAGGCCTACCTCCAAACCTGCAAGGGGGTGATTGTGCCCTTGGGTTCCACCGAACAGCACGGACCCACCGGAGCCATTGGTACCGATGCCCTCACCGCTGAAGCCGTGGCCCTTGAGGTGGGTCGCCGCAGCGGTGTGCTGGTGACGCCAGCCCAGGCTTTTGGCATGGCCGAGCATCACCTGGGCTTCGCCGGCACCGTGAGCCTGCAGCCCTCCACCCTGCTGGCCGTGCTCCATGACGTGGTGCTCTCCTTAGCCGGCCATGGCTTTGAGCGCATCTTCGTCATCAATGGCCACGGCGGCAACATCGCCACCGCCAAGGCGGCCTTTGCTCAGGCCCATGCCACCGCCGCGGCCCGGGGCTTGCCCCATGCCGATCGCCTGCGCTGCAAATTGGCCAACTGGTTCATGGCCGCACCGGTGATGCGCGAAGCCCGCAGCCTCTATGGAGATCGCGAGGGGCACCACGCCACCCCCAGCGAAATTGCCCTCACCCTGCACCTGGAGCCCAGCCTGCAGGCCAAGCAGCGCCCCCTGCCGGAAGCCGCTCCCGCCGGCCCCATCCACGGCCCAGACGATTTCCGCCGCCGCCATCCCGACGGCCGCATGGGCTCGGACCCCTACCTGGCCCAGGCCGACCACGGCGCCCGTTTTCTCGATCTGGCCGCCACCGCCCTCAGCAGTGATCTGGAAGCCTTCCTGGCCGAGGCGGCCTAACCGCTAGCGTCCGTTCAAGTCCAAGGCCCCATCCAGCGCCATGAGCAAGATCTCCGCCGACGACGTCCGCAAGGTGGCAGGCCTGGCCCGCCTCGACCTTCCGGAAGACAAGATCGCCACCTACACCGGCCAGCTGGAGCGCATTCTCGAGTACGTGGCCCATCTCGAGCAGGTGGACACCGAGGGCGTGCCCCCCACCACCCGGGCCGTGGAAGTGGTGAATGTCACCCGGGAAGACGCCGTTGATCCCACCCCGGTGCGCGAAGAGCTGCTTAACCTCTCGCCCCAGCGAGAAGGAGATTTCTTCCGGGTGCCAAAAATCCTGGCTGATTGATTAACCAATCAAAACTTGCCTTCGCCTAACGCAACTGCGCCTAACGCACCGGTGAAATGGCGGTTCGGTGAAGCACCTCAAGCACGCGGCGACGGGCGTGGCGCGTGGGCATTAAGGCGGCGATGGGACGTAACTTGCTGCGGCGCTTGCGGTGGCTACGCACGCCGAGAAAGATGTCGTAGAGAAAGTTGAAACCATCACTGCGGGTTTCAAACAAGCCCAAGCGCTGGGGGGAACCCTTGGCATCCAAAATATGCTGCGTAGCGTGATAGGCCGGCCGGTATTCAAACCAGGGAATGGATGGCCAAAGGTGGTGGATCAGGTGATAGTTCTGACCCATGATCAGCCAATTCAAGGCGCGGCTTGGATACACCCGGGCGTTGTGCCAGCGATTGCGCGATTGAAAGGGCCGGTGGGGTAAATAATCAAAAAACAAACCCAAGGTGACCCCCACAAGCAAGGCCGGGGCAAACCAACAATTAAAAACGAAGTCGAGAAAGCCAAACTTCACAGCAGCAATGACGATGCTTGCAAAAATTGCGCGGGCAATTCCCCACTCCAGCAATTCATTGTGGCGCCACAAACGCCTTTGGAAGAAGAAAAACTCGTGATAGAAAAAGCGCGGTGCAATCAGCCACAAGGGGCCAAAGGTGCTCACGATGTGGT
This sequence comes from Cyanobium sp. NIES-981, assembly GCA_945907085.1. GTDB lineage: Bacteria > Cyanobacteriota > Cyanobacteriia > PCC-6307 > Cyanobiaceae > Cyanobium_A. The sequence continues at coordinate 3,978 of CAMDSS010000151.1, forward strand.
CGGGATCGTTCTTGGGGTCATTCACATGGGCGTGGTGCTGCAAGTGGACCCGCGTGAACACGGGGAAACTGAAACCCAGCAGCAGGGCCGCGCCATGGCCCATGAAGGCGTTCCAGAAGCGGTTGGGATGGGCAGCGTTATGGCAGGCGTCGTGGATCACGGTGCCCTCCAAATGGAGCGCCAAAAAGCCGGTGGCCAGAAGCACACCTAAGGGCCACTGGCCCACAAACCAGCCCCAGATGGTCAGGGCGGCCAAGGCATAGCCCCCCAAAAACAACGCCACCGTTGGATTCCAGGCGGCTGGCGGATCAAGAAATTCCTTCGGAACAGAGCGCGGCAACGGGGAGCTGGCTGGGGCAAAGGCAGCCGAATCCAGCCCAGCAGAGGGTCCTGCGGCAGGAGCTGAGACGCCAGTCAGAGCCTGTGTCATTCCACAACCTGCGCCATAACTAACCCCAAACAGAGCCACCTAAAAGAGTCGCGCCAAACGGATCCTTCGACCCATTGGGTGCGTGCAACTTAAGAAACTGCGGATGCCCACCGGGGGACTTGAACCCCCACGACCTAAGCCACTGGTACCTAAAACCAGCGCGTCTACCAATTCCGCCAGATGGGCAGAGGGCAACTCTAAGGACCCGACCCCAGGCCTGGCCAGAATGGGGCCATCCACGTCCAAGACCATGGTTGCCACCCTGGGTGGCCTGGCCGCCCTACTGGTCGGTCTGGCGATCCTGCTATTGCCCTTGCTCGCCACCGAGCTGAGCCGCCCCCGCGACTCCGCTTGGGGAGCTGTGATGCTGCTGCTGGGCCTGGTCGTCGTCAGCAGCCGTGATCGCCTCACCGGCGCCCCCATGCTGGCTGTCCTGTGCGGCGGCCTACTCATTGGCCGCCTGGCCGTGGAAGTGGGCCAGGGCCGCTGGCGCCAGCTCACAGGCGAGGAGCAAACCCGACTGGGCTCGATCGAGCGCTGGAGGACCAGCCTCCAGCAACTGGGTGCCACCACCGCCAAGCTCTCCAGCCTTGTCGGCACAGCCACTAGTGGCCTGGGCGGCTGGTTCGGAGCCCTAAGACAACCCAAAACCACCACCAAGCGCTGGATCCGGCCAGAGGCGCCCCCCGCCGTGGTGGTCAGCTCGCTGGTGGAGGTGGAGGCCCTGATCCAAGCAGCAGATGACAACCAGGCGGGATAATCCCCGTTTGATGCCTTAGGCGACGTGTCCGCAAGCTCCGCCTCCACT